>JAWOHJ010000371.1:0-12821 GCA_046485225.1 Lutibacter sp.
TTAATATCGTTGAATAATAATAGTCCATGATTTTATGATTTTAAATTTTAAATTGTTTAAGTGAGAGAGTAATTTACGACATTTATTTCAATATAAAATGTTAAAACGTAGGCGCAAGGTTGTAAATCACTTATATTGAATGGATTATAAACTTAAATTATGGATCATTTATTTTTGGAATTGGTGTTATAAAGGAATTCTCAAAGCGATGGTCGGTTGCGGTTTTGCAATAAAAGTATGTTGTTTCGGAAAATACATTTTTTGATAATTAAAACTGATGGTGGCAGCTTTTCGTGCATTTTTTGCCGAACTGATAAAAAATGGAATACTGGCCAAACCTGCAACTGCGCCGCCAAGTACCATAAAACCACCAGTGTCTACTGAACTCCAATCATCTGATTTTTCAAAGATAATTGCTCCTACAACAACCATAGTTGTTCCGGCTCCAAATAAAATCCAACCGGTGTTTTTTTGACTTTTGCTTTTTTGTAAATAATCTTCTTTTGAAAGTGAAGGATTTTGGCCAAAAGAAGATATGGTCAAAATAAAATAACCAAAAATATGCTGATTGTTTTCACAACATGTGGAATTATTGATAAAACAACTGCCTATTTTTTTAAATAGAAACAGGAGGTCGCAACCTCCTGTTTCCTGAAGAGATTAAGTTAGTTTTATAACGCTAAACTCATTTTTTATATTGATTTATCTCTAAAATAACACCAATACTAAAACTAATTTTACTTAAACTATACTTAAAAGTCTTCATTTCAATCTGCATTGCTTTTCAACAATGTAAATCTATATTTTTATAAGAAACAGGAAGCCTTAACTTCCTGTTTCCTGAAGCGATTAAGTTGGGTCTTCTCAACCAATTTTCATAATATTTTATTTCTAAAATAATATTAAAACTGTCTTAACAAAAACAACAACTTTAAACCCTTCATTTCGATTTGCATTATTTTTCAATAATGTAAATCTGTTTTTTGAATAGAAACAGGAAGCCTTAACTTCCTGTTTCCTGAAGAGATTGAGCTAATTTTTCTACGTTCAACTCATTTTTTACATCACCTTATTTCTAAGACAATACTTAAACAAGCCAACCTCAAAATATCTTCAAAATCTCAACATTTCAATTTTCATTACCTTTCAATAATGAAAATCTATTCCTTTTTAGTAGAAGCAGGAAGTTTTCAGTTTCCTGCTTCTTGAAGTGATTAAGTTTGTTTTTTAACACCAACTAATTTATCATAGCATCTCATTTCTAAAACAATACTAAAATCAGTTTCATTAAAATAACCACTTAAACACTTCTATGATCTGCATTATTTTGCAACAATGGAGACCTTTTATTGATGGAAGCAGGAGGCGGAAACCTCCTGCTTCTATCTTGAAGAAATTAAGCTGTTCTCTGCAATTTTTAAATAATTTCTTACGTCACCTTATTTCTAAGACAAAACTAAAATCGATTAAATTTGTTCACCTTAAACTCTTCAAATTAGACTATTATTGCTATGTAAAATGCAAATTTACATACGTGGGGAAGTTTTAAGTTTCTATAAAATCAATGAACTTTTATTTTTTATTATGATGTAAAAATATAACCGAATTTTTAGTTATAAAATGATATGCATCAATTTGGTAGATGATTGTTATCAGTTTTTGAATATTTTTTATCTTAATTTTTTATTGGAAAATAACAATCCCATACCCCATATTTAGCAAAAACAATCCTACAAAAAAAAGCATCATATAAATTACCTGCACAAATTTAATATTGAGATAATCGAGCCATAAAACTGTGCGCTTTGGAAAAATAAACAGCGACAAGCCAATAAATAATGCCACCCAGCCAATAAAGGTGATTATTAAACGCCAGTCGTCTTCCCAAATATTATGGAATAAAATATTAAGCAATCCAACAATTATCGCCGAGAAAGAAATGACAATTACAAATTTCTGATCTTCCAAATCTTTAATAATCTGTACAATTCTTTTTGGATTTAAGCTTAAAATTAAAAAGAAAATAATTAAATACCATCCCCAAAATTTGGCTAAAAAAATAGACACTTCATCCATTATGGCAGTTTTAACGGTTATTCATGCAATACTAAAAACGGAATATCGGTGTGATAACTTATCTCTTCAACGGTTGGCCTAAATAAAATACGTTGAAAAAGATTAAGGCTCTTGGCAATCATAATAATCATATCAATGTCTCTGCTTTCCACAAAACATTGAACGCCATCCTCAATTTTTTTATTGGTTATTTTATGAAAACTATGCTTTTCTTCAGCAAAGAAATTTTTTAAAAATTCTTTATTTTCAAGTTGAAAATCGGTTACTTCTTCATCTTTTTTAGCGATGTGCACAATTCTTAAAGTTGAATTATGCATTTTAACAAACTCTAAAATGTTGTTCAAAATTTTGGTTGGATAAAAAAGATTATAGTCTGTTGGAAAGGCAATTTCATTAATTTCTTCAAAATTCGCATTTTCAGGAATTATTAAAACGGGACATTTTACCCTGGTAATTAAATCGCCGGTATTGCTGCCAATCATTACTTTTTTTAGGCCCGAAGCACCTTTTGTGCCCATAACAATAAGATCAATACTTTTTTCGTCAACATGGGCTTTTACCGCATCAATAAAATAATCATAATTGTTAAGCGTGTAAAAACGATGTTTTGGATTGTGCGGCAATAATTCAATTTTTTTTATCAAATTTTTTAAATTAGTTTTTGCCTGTTTTAAGACGGTTTTATCAATAACTTCAATAGCTGGAAGCGGCATTACCGGAGATTCACCACTTGCGTAGTTGTATATTAAAGTGACATGCAACAAGTAAAAATCACATGCTGTGTTTTTAAAAAATTCTAAAGCGTATTTAACGGCATTCCAGGAGTTTTCTGAAAAATCGGTGGGAATTAAAATGGTTTTCATGGATTGGATTGATTATTATTCACGATTAAAATTATATCCTTAAATTTTAATGTAAAATGATATATATCAATTAGAAAATATTAAATATTAAAAGTTAGATATTAGAAGTTAGATTTTAATAGTTAAAAGTTAAATATTCAAAGTTGAAATGACCGAAGACACAAGTCGGCAGCCCGAAGTTTAATGTATTTATTGTAAATATTCTTTTAATTCCAAATCAAATTCCCTTTCCTTCGGAAAGGGTTGGGGATAGGATTTAAAATCTAAAATATTTACAATAAAAGTCTAAAAAACTTTTTTCAGCTTCTCAATATTCAGTATTTTAATACTTCTGCCTTCTATTTCAATTAGGCCGTCTCTTTTAAAATCGGAAAGTGTTCTGATAAAAGTTTCTGTGGCAATACCAGCAATGCCTGCCAAATCGGTTCTTGATATTTTTGGATTGTCGTTATTAGATTTTTTCATCTTTTCAGAAAACTGCAAAATTGTATTTGCTGTTTTTTTTCGAACAGAACTATAGGCCATTTGCAGCAATTGGTCTTTAATTTCTGAAACATTATCATTGATATAATCAATTAATTCAAAAGTAACTTCATGATTTTTTTGTAAAATATTTCTGAATTCACTTTTTAACAATCGTGAAACTTTTACGTTTTCAATGGCTGCTGAAGATTCCTGATAAGCTATATTGCTAGAGAATGATGTAAAACCAAAAAAATCATTCTCTTTATGCAATCCCGTAACTAACTCTTTTCCTTGTTCATCAATTTTAAAGGTTTTTACAATGCCTTCGTTTACCAAAAACACAAAATTTGAATTGTCGCCTTCATGATAAATAATTTCTCCGGGTATAAAGGAGAATTCTTCCACATTTTCCACAAAGAAATTTTTAAGCTGGTTCAATGTTTTTAACTGGCTATCTGTGAAATCGATTTTGAATTTACCTTCTTTTTCCTCATTTTCGTTGATAATGGCAATGCGTGCCAACCGGCTTTCTATGGCGCTAAACAGTTCCGATTCATCAAAAGGTTTTGTGATATAATCATCTGCGCCCATGTCCATGCCTTTGCGAATGTCTTTATGTTCTGTTTTTGCCGATAAAAAAATAAACGGGATATGTTTGGTTTCGTGTTCTTTTGAGAGTATTTGAAGTACGCCATAGCCATTTAATTCGGGCATCATAATGTCGCACAGAATAATGTCTGGCAGCTGTTTTTTAGCCTCTGCAACGCCAATTTTGCCGTTAGCGGCAGTAAAAACTTTATAATTGGCCAATTCCAAAAGCTCTGCTGTATTTTCCCTTACAACAATATCATCTTCTATTAATAAAACCTTTTTCATAATTTTTTAATTAATGGCAGTTCAACTAAGAATACAGACCCTTTATTCTCCGTGCTTACAAAACTTATAGATCCGCCTAAGTTTTGTAAATGGGCTTTAGCAATATTTAATCCACTTCCTGTTCCCTGAATATTCAATACATTTTCAGCCCTAAAATAGCGATTAAATATGAATTTTTGATCTTTTTTTGGAATTCCTATTCCTTTATCGGCAACTTTTATAATAAGGTTATTTTTCTTTTTAGAAATTTCTATATCAATATTTGTGTTCTCTGGAGAATATTTTATGGCATTATAGATGATGTTATTTAAGGTGAGTTCTAAAATTTTTTCATCTTGAAACAGCACATATTCGGCCATATTTGGGGAAATGTTTATACGCTGTCCGCTTTTCAAAAGCATATTGGCATTGTAAACCACTTCATTAATGACTTTGCTTAAATTAAATGTCTTGAATTTATAATTTTCATTGTTTGAATCTAAGCGCTCCAAGGATATAAAATCGTTTAAAATATTGTTGAGATATTGTACTTTACCAATGATTGTTTTTATATGTTTTTCCCTTTTTTCGGGTTGCTCGGTTAATTGGTACCTTTCCAATAAAATGGCAGAGGTTAAAATTCCGCTTAAAGGTGTTTTAAATTCATGGGAAACAAGCGATAAAAATTTGCTTTTTAATTCATTCAGTTCTTTTTCTTTTTTTAAGGAATTTTTAAGTTTGTTTTCTATTTCAATTCTTCTTTTTAATTCTATTTTAAAATTGCGGTTTACTTCCTTTAATTGTTTAATGGTATTTTCTAATTCGGCCGTTCCTTTTTTAACTTTTTCTTCCAGGACAACTTTTACGGAATCTAACTTTTTTTCGGTTTCTCTTTTTATTGTCATATCAATAACCAGCGCCATAATGTATTCTTTTTCATAAATGGTAAAAGGATTTAGCGCAATTTCAAGAGGAAATTCAAGGTTATTTTTTGTTAACCCAAATAAGTACAATCCACGTGTATTCTTTCTGTCATTAATTCTGTTTGTAAAGTAGTAAAACTGGTTTTTATGGGTGGTTTGGTATCTTACAGGAACAAGGATATTTAAATGCTGATTCGTCAATTCTCCTTGATAATAGCCAAACATTTTTTCTGCTGAATTATTTGCGGCAACAATATTTGTATTTTCATCAACAATAATAATGCCTTCGGGAATGGCTTCAAATAGAATATTTAAGATATCTTGATTTTGATAAAACACCGTATTTTTATTGATTTTAAACAAAATTAATTTTAGTTAAAAGGTAGTAAAAAAATGAATAAGTAAGATTAAAAAAAACGTAATATTTTAGAAAACAAAGGTTTCGTTCTAAAATATTCTAATAATGAAACTAAATTTGGTCAATATCATTTAATTATATATTTATAAAGATTACCTTTAAGAAGAAAAATAACCAGATAACCTTTGTTGAAAAGTAAGATGATTGCCATTGTTTTTACTTACAAAATTGAAAAAAAATCAAAGTTTAATTCTAACCAAATGAATTATAAAACACGTTATGTTAACATTTAAAAATTTTAATATTGCCGATTGGTTTTCATTTTACAGAATTGCAGCCGCCCCTTTTTTATTGCTTATTTTATGGTTGGGAAACCGGGAACTTTTTACGTGGCTTTTGTTGGTGAGTTATTCCACAGATGCCTTTGACGGTTTTTTAGCCCGAAGGTTAAAAATAACAAGTCCAAGAGGCTCGCAATTGGATTCTTTTGGCGATCAAATAACGTTTGTTGTTGCCATAATTGGTTTGTTGGTTTATGAGTATGATTTCATGAAAGAACATTCCTTTTTTATCATCCTTGTTTTTTTGCCCTATATTTTTCAAATGATTATTGCCTTTATGAAATATGGCAAAGCCACAGCTTTTCATACGTATTTGGCCAAATTATCAGCAATTGTTCAATCAATATTTATTCTTTGGCTGTTGTTTTTCGGGCCAATTTACTGGCTGTTTTATGTGATGATTGTGTTGGGTTTGCTGGAAACCATCGAAGAGATTGCGCTTATTTTTATGTATGATAATTGGGTTGCGGGCGTTAAAGGCATTTATTGGGCACTTCGGGATAAAAGGCGATTGAGAAAAAAAACAACAGTTAAAAGAAGAACAAACTAATACGATTTCCCATGCGTTCGTATTCATTTTTTACAATTATACTTTTATGCCTGGCGATATTGCTTGTAGATACGCTGGCATTTTATTGGCTGCAATCCATTACCCGATTGCTGCAATCAGTATTTTTACAAAACTTAATTAATGTTGTTTTTTGGGTTTTTACTATTGGGCTAATTGCATCAATTATTTTATTGAAAATTAGGCTGGAGCGCATGCACCCCTATAGAAAACAATTGCTGATAACCTCATTTTATGGACTTACGGTATCTTCTTTTATTCCGAAATTAATTTTTGTGATTGTTATTTCCATCCTGTATTTTACAAACTTTGTTTTTTCTGATGAAGAATCTTTGATAGCTATTCCTGTTATTGGTTTATTTTCAGGATTTCTGCCTTTTTTTGTCATTCTTTATAGTGTTTTCAGAAGCTTATACCGATTTAAAGTGCATCACATAAAAATTAATTTTGATGAATTCCCTTCTAATTTTGAAGGATTGCGAGTCGTCCATATTTCCGACCTTCATTTGGGAAGTTTTAAGTCTCGCCATCATATTTTGGACAGGGCGGTTAAAATAATCAATCATTTAGAGCCCGATTTTATTTTTTTTACCGGCGATTTGGTCAATAACAATGCTTGGGAATTGAAAGGCTGGCAAACGGTGTTAAAAAAAATGGTTGCTAAAATGGGAAAATATGCAGTTTTGGGCAACCACGATTATGGCGATTACAGCGAGTGGAAAAGTACTCATGACAAAAAGTCAAACTTTGAATCCATTAAATATTTTTACAAAAAAATAGATTTTAAATTATTGCTGAATGAAGCTGTAAGCATAGAAAAAGAAGACCAGAAAATAGCTATTGTCGGCGTTGAAAATTGGGGAAATCCGCCGTTTAAACAATACGGCGATTTAAACAAGGCGTTGAAAAGTGTTGCAACTGTTCCTTTTAAAATATTGCTTTCCCACGATCCTTCGCATTGGAATGAAGAAGTTGCAGAAAAAACAAATATTGCGCTCACGCTTTCGGGTCATACACATGATATGCAAGCCGGAATTAACATCAAAAGTAAAAAATGGAGCCCTATTCAATATAAATATGAACATTGGGCCGGATTGTATGAGCGTTTTAACCAATATTTATATGTTACCAGGGGTTTGGGCTGGATGGGATTTCCGGGAAGATTGGGAATGCGTCCTGAAATTACGTTGATTGAGCTTCATCAAAAATAAAAACACCAATCTATGATCCTAAACGTTGGTTTTAAAAATTAATTTCTTCTATTAACAGGATTTCTATTTTCATCAGAACTCCTTCTGCCTGAGTTGCTTCTGTATTTATTGTTGTTGTGATAGCTTTTTATATTATCGCCAAAATAATCATGCACTCTAATTTGCCGGCTTCGTCTTAAATCGAGATATCTATATCTGACGGGTAACAAATCAGCAGTTATCCAAATATTATTGTCGAGAAATAGGTAACTTCTTATGGAGAAATCATAGTAAATATCATGTTCGGGAAAATAAATATATCGTACTGATTCGGCCCGGTTTGGATAAAACCAAGGTGGAGGTGGTGCGGCTATTCTGGATGTGACCACTACTGGTCCGCAACTTTCTAAAGAAAAGCTTAGAGAAAACAACAAAGCAACTGTTAAGAATACAACTTTTTTCATAATCGCAGCATTTAATTAAACCAATTTACAAAGAATCAAAAACGAACCAAATGATATATATCAATTGATAAAGTGCTGTTTTTTTATGTTATTTTTCAGCTTCTTTTTGTTTTTGCCGCTCTAACTTTCTAAAATAACCCCTAAATAGAAAGTTGTGTTTTAAGGCTTCCATATTTTCGTTTAAACGGATGCTTCCTTCTTTGACATTTTTCATTGTTTCATCAATATTATTGACTAAAATAGTATCATTAATCATATAATTTACGGTGCCTTTTCCATTTTTGACATCTAAAATCACCGAATTTAAATTGGCGATTACCGCATCAATGTCCAAGCTCGATTGTTCGATGTTTTCAATAATTGATTTCATTTTATTTGCAGAAGCGGTATCGCTTAACAATACGGCAGCCAGGCTTTCATCGTAATTAACGGCTCTGATAATTTTTTTCAATTCCAGCACTGTCGCAGAAGTATTTGCGCTTGCTGTTTTTAAATTCGAAACGGTTTGTTTCACATCAGAAGCCATTTCGGCATCTTCAATTAACATGCCAATAGTGCCTTTTCCTTCTTTAATTGCTGTGGTAATCTTCAATAAGTCGGAAGTTAATTTAGCTGCATTGTCATTGGTGGTATTTAGCGTTTCGAGCATATCGGTGGTTGATGTTTTGTTGTAAGATTGAATGGTGTCTCCGGGTTTTAAAGCCTCAGAAACCTCTTTTCCGGGCACAATATTTATCACCATGCTTCCAACCAAACCATCAGAGCCAACTGCCGCTACCGCGTTTTTTTTCATATGTTGAAGCATTTTGTCTTCAATAATCATATCAACGCAAATGGTGCTGTCATTAATCATCACAATATTTTTTACAGTGCCAATATTGATGCCCGAATAACGTACGTTATTGCCTAATATTAAACCGTTTACATTGTTAAATACCGCGCTTATCCTAAAGGTATTTCCAAAAAGATTTTGCTTGTTTCCGATTAAATAAAGGGCAAAAACAAAAATAATTGTAACGATAAAAATAAACAATCCAAGACTAAATTTTTGTGTATTTGAAGTTTTCATAAGTGAATATTATTTAAAAAATGCCTGAATTTTCTCGTCTTTGTTGGTGGACAATTCCCCAAAAGTACCTTCCGCATAATTAATGCCGTCAATCAATAAAATCATTCTGTTTGAAATTACTCTGGCGCAATCCACATCGTGGGTAATTATTAGCGATGAGGTTTTATAATTCTGCTGAATATTTCGCATCAACTGTATAATTTCTTTAGCGGTTATTGGGTCGAGCCCAGTTGTTGGTTCATCATAAATAATAATTTTTGGCTTCAGAATTATGGCTCTTGCAAGCGCAATTCTTCTTTTCATACCACCGGAAAGTTCATCGGGCATTAAATCTATGGCGTCTACCAATCCAACACTTTCCAAGGCTTCAAGCACCAATTTAAGTGATTCTTCTTCCGATTTCTTTTGCTGACGCATAGGAAATTCTAAATTTTCCCGAACGGTCATGGAATCGTACAAGGCGCTTCCCTGAAAAAGAAATCCCAATTGTGTGCGCAATTCATTAAATTCTTTTTGTGGCAGATTGCTGATGTCTTTACCCATAATTTCCAAAGAACCTTCGTCGGGTTGCATCAAGCCAACCAAACATTTTATCATCACTGATTTTCCTGAACCGGATTTTCCCATCAATACCAAATTTTCGCCTTCAAACAATTCAAGCGTAAATCCGTTTAACACGTGATTGTCGCCAAAACTTTTCTTCAAATTTTTGATGCTTAAAATGGGCGCTATGTTTTTTGTTTTATCCATAACTAAAGTTCAAAGAAAATGTCGGTCACAAAAACAGCTATAAAGTCGATGATGAACAAAAGCATAGAGGTATAAACAACGGCCGCGTTCGAGGCTTCCCCAACGCCAACGGTTCCTTTGGTGCAATTATAACCTTTAAACGTTCCCACCAAGCCAATGGCAAAGCCAAAGAAAAATGATTTCACCGTTGCCGGAAGAATATCGGAAAATTCAATGGCATCAAAAACCTTGTTAAAATATAGCTGAAAGGAAACATCTCCTTTTAAATTTTCTACCAAGGCGGAACCAAATAAAGCAATGGAATCACCAAAAATAATAAGCAATGGAATCATGAACGTTGCTGCCATAATGCGCGTTACCACCAAATACTTAAACGGATTTGTGCCGGAAACTTCCATCGCGTCAATTTGTTCGGTTACGCGCATAGAGCCCAATTCCGCCCCAATTCCCGAACTTATTTTTCCCGCACAAATTAGCGCAATAATCACTGGGCCAATTTCCCGCACTATCGAAATACTCACCATAGATGGCATCCATGATTCTGCGCCAAACTCCATTAAAGTTGGCCTGGATTGCAATGTAAATACCAGTCCCAAAATAAAACCGGTAATGCCCACCAAAAACAAAGAGCGATTTCCCATATTGTAACATTGCCGCAACAATTCCTTAAATTCAAAAGGCCGGGTAAAAACCTCCTTAAAAAAATGGCCTGCAAAATAGGACAACTCGCCAATTTCAGTGAAAAAATTTTTGAGTGAATTTTTTATTTGAATTGATGTGATCATCTGTTTCAGCATTTTCGCCAACATAAAGTTATTGCTGAATTCAATGACATAAAATGATTTATATCAATTTTAAAGCGCTTTAAAATGAATTGAATTGATAAAATTAGGCCAGTCTCAAGATTTTTATTCCGTTAAAATAAGGCTTCATGAATTGCTGTCGTTCCTAAAATTTCAAAGCTTAAATTATCGTAACAACTTGATATTTATCAGTAAAAGTTAAAATAGCACTTTTTAACTTTACATAGGAATGTTACAATATCCAAGAAAATAAGTAAAAAAACCACTAATTTTTAAGTCATGAAAATCAAAGAACCAATTTATCAAGAAACCAAATTCGAGGAATTTTATAAGAAAAGTTCAGCAGCCATTCCAGTTTTGAAAAAATTTACAGCTTCAAAATTAAAACTTGCTGAAAAAGAAGATTTAATTGACAAAGGATTTTATGATGCCAATGAAATTTTAGAAGAAGTGTTCATGGAAGTATTTAAAACATATTCAAACGATATTGATGAAAAGCATTTAAGACAAACACTTTTTTTAAGAATTATTCAAAAAATAAATCATAAAATAGAAAAAGAAAATCAATTTGCAGAGGACTTAAATATTGACACTATTTTAAAAGATGAGTTGAATTTGCTAAAAGAAAATTATTCTGTTGAAGCAGATGGTAATTATATTTTTGATGAAGATTTTGATGATATTTCTAACAATCAAAACCGTTTTAATCCAAGGCACTTTATTTTAGACCGGACGATGGAACTGGAAATTACAGGAAAATTAAATTTAAATGATACAGCCTTATTTTCCGACCAAACCCGAGCCTTGTTCGGTGCCACTTTTTATACCTTGCCGCCTATCAGCAAAAATATAATTGAGTTGTATGTGTATGGAGTTCAACCTGTTGATGAAATAGCAGAGACTTTGAAAGTGAATAAAGTATCCGTTGAAAAAGTGATTGAAAGGGTGAAAGAAAGGCTTGAAAAACTATAGATTGGTTACTTTTTTTTTAAAGTTAACATCCTGCTATTCACATTCCAGGAAACTCTGCGGTTGACAAAGTTTTTACGTTGATTTTCTTTTTAATAAATAAGGCTAAGTTCTATTTAAAACAGCGTTTGCGTTAGGGATTGAAGTGAAAATCCTTTTTAGCAATTTTTTTTGCTAAAAAGATTGTAACGAAAAGCCCGACCCGACAGCTGGCGGGGAACGCCCAAAACATTCAGATAAAAATTGCTATACTTATTAGATTTAAGCATAAAAAATTAGCCCTAACCGAACAGTTGTTAGGGCTAAATAATTTTAATCAAAAAATATTGCTAAACATTTATTTGTTTATGCATATTCTCTTTGATATTGCACTTTAAGTTCATTTTTTACTTCATAAACTCCGGGTGCTAAATAGGCGGCACGTTGGGCTTCATCTTTTTCTGCTATTGAGTTTACGGTTCCGCGCAAAGTTACCGTGTGTCCGTCAATTACAACAGATACGTTTTTGGCATTCACTTCTGCAGAGCGTTCAAAAGCTTTGGTAATTCTTTCTTTAATTAGTTTAGGCTCAACGGCTTGTTTTATTTTAATACTGTTAACAACGCCTTTTACGCCCAATAAATTTTCAACGGCTTTTTTAGCGGCATCTTTTTGGTAAAACCATTTTAGTTCTCCAGACAAATAAACCCAGCCATCTTCAACTTTCACAGTAATTTTGTCTTCAGGAACAGAAGTGTCCCAAGTCAACGCATTAATAACTGCTTTTGCAATTTCTTTGTCGGTTTTTTTGTAATCTGTTCCGTATTTAACTTCTATGTCAAGCGCAACAGCTTTTACTCCTTTTACGGCTTTTGCGGCTTTTTCTGCAGCAATTTTTTTGGTGTAACTGTCTACAACGCCACTTAGGGTTACAACACCGTCTTCAACAATAACCCCAATTTTTGTTTCATCGATGTTTGGTTGCCATGCCAATTCTGATAAAACGTCCTCTTTAATTTCATAATCGGTTTTCATAATATATAAGTTTTAATTGAACAATAAATTTGATACCAAAAATAGTAGAAAGGCTTTCCAATAAAAATGAGGGAAATCAATCGGTTGTTTTTTAACAAATTTTTATTGATTTA
>JAWOHJ010000197.1:0-3948 GCA_046485225.1 Lutibacter sp.
GGGGCTAGGGGTGTGTAAAAAACATGAAAGGGAGCAGAATAAATAAAAACTGGTCAACACTAATCAGAGGAGTACAAATAATTTAGCAACGTCTTGTAAAAATAGTTCTCCCCTGCCTGTCCGGCAGGCAGGCTTTAGGGTTGGAAAAAAAAACTATTTTAACTAAAAAACAAACTCCCTTTCCTTAGGAAAGTTTACCTGCCGAGGAAGGGGCTGGGGATAGGAAAAAAATCAAAAACATATAAAATCTTAAATTCATAAAACCTATGAAATAGGGAATCATTTTCTACTAACATAAAATCAAAATACCATGCAAAGTTTCAGAACCGAAATCGAGAATCCGATTGTCGAGAAGGACATTATTGACCTTGAAAAAAAAATCAGTCTTTATTACGAAGGAAAAATAGACGAGGCGCGCTTCAGAAGTCTGCGTTTGGCCCGTGGCGTTTACGGACAACGCCAGTTTGGAGTCCAAATGATCCGAATTAAACTGCCTTACGGCAAAATTTCAGGGGAGCAATTGCACAGAATTTCCGCTGTTTCCGACGAATATTCTCGCGGAAGGCTGCACATTACCACGCGTCAGGACATCCAGATTCACCACGTAAGTTTAGACAGAACGCCTGAACTTTGGGCCGAATTGGAAAAAGACGACATTACCTTGCGTGAAGCCTGTGGTAACACGGTTCGGAATGTAACAGCTTCCGAAACTGCAGGGATTGACAGCAATGAGCCTTTTGATGTTTCCCCTTATGCGCAAGCCGTTTTTGAATTCTTTTTAAGGAATCCCATTTGTCAGGAATTGGGCCGCAAATTCAAAATTTCTTTTTCCGCAACCGATGAAGATACGGCCCTGAGTTTTATGCACGATTTGGGTTTTATCGCCAAAATTCAAAACGGAGAAATCGGATTTAAAGTGATGCTTGGCGGCGGATTGGGATCTCAGGCCCGTTTGGCCGATACCTTGTATGAATTTTTGCCTTCGGATAAAATAATTCCGGTAACCGAAGCTGTTTTGCGTGTTTTCGACCGTCATGGCGAACGCGCAAAAAGGGCAAGGGCGCGGTTGAAGTTTTTGGTGAAAGAAATCGGTTTGGAGGCTTTTGTGAAATTGGTTTCAGAAGAACAAAAAGCATTGTCCAATGCAACGGTAAAGATTGATATTTCCAGCGATAAAACTGAAATTTCAGTGTCGCAAGTGTCGGTTCCTTCAGTAAAAATTGAAGATCAAAAACACTACAATTTATGGAAATTAACCAATGTGATTCCGCAGAAACAAAAAGGATTCTTCGCTATCGGAATCAAAATTCACCTGGGCGATTTTTATACCGATAAAGCGCGTTTGTTGGCTGATTTGGTTCAAAAATATGCAGCCAATGAATTGCGCCTGACCTTGCGCCAAAACATTTTAATACCTTTTGTAAAAGCCGAATTACTGCCTTTCTTTTATACCGAACTAAACAAACTGGGTTATGCGGAAGTTGGCTATAACGGCATTTTCGACATCACTTCTTGTCCGGGAACCGACACCTGTAATTTGGGAATTGCGAGTAGCACCGGAATCACCAGAGAATTGGAAAAAGTGTTGAAAAATGAGTTTCCGCAGTTGGCCGCCAACAAGGAAATCACCATAAAAATAAGCGGTTGTATGAACAGTTGCGGCCAGCATACCATGGCGAGCATCGGTTTTCAAGGGATGACGATAAAGTCGGGGAAATTGGTGGCGCCGGCCTTGCAGGTGCTTTTAGGCGGTGGTGTTTTAGGAAACGGTGCGGGAAGAATTGCCGATAAGGTGATCAAAGTTCCGAGCAAAAGAGGACCGGAGGCTTTGCGAACAATTTTAAACGATGTGGAATTAAATCGCGCTCCGGCAGAATCATTTTTGGATTATTACGACCGACAGGGAGAAATCTATTTTTACAATTTGTTGAAACCTTTAGCCGACAGTTCCAATTTGCATGAAAGCGATTTTACGGATTGGGGTGGTGAAGAACCTTTTGAAATGGCCGTTGGCGTTGGCGAGTGTGCGGGTGTCGTGATCGATTTGGTAGCGACTATTTTGCTTGACAGTGAGGAAAAAATAGAAAGTTCTCAGGAAGCCTTAAAATTAAATCAGTTTGCCGACAGTATTTATTATGCTTACACCAGCTTGGCGAATACGGCCAAAGCTTTGTTGCTGACTAAAGACAAAACAACCAATACACAGGCAGGAATTATTTCGGAATTTGAAACCCTTTTTGCTGGTGAAATTGTATTGGAAAGTTCGTTTTCCGAATTTGTGTATCAGATTCAAAATAATGAACCAACCCAAGAATTTGCCCAAAAATACCTGAAGGATGCGCAACTGTTCTACGAAAAAGCAACGGAACTTCGGACTAAAATTTTAACAGATGAACGCGAATAACCATCCGAAAGTCACCCTGGTGGGCGCCGGTCCGGGAGATCCGGAACTGATTACCGTGAAAGGCGTTAATGCACTGATGAATGCAAATGTGGTATTGTACGATGCCTTGGTTTGCAGGGAATTGCTGAAATACGCGCCACTGGCAAAAAAGATATTTGTGGGAAAACGAAAAGGATTCCACAGTCATACGCAGGACGAAATAAATGCATTGATGGTGAAATACGCCTTTCAATATGGAAATGCCGTTCGCTTAAAAGGCGGCGATCCGTTTGTTTTTGGACGCGGCGCGGAAGAAATTGATTATATCGAATCTTTTGGCATTGAAACGGAAGTCATTCCGGGAATTTCTTCAGCGATGGCAGTACCTGCAAGTCAGGGAATCGCGCTTACGAAAAGAGGAATTGCCGAAAGTTTTTGGGTCATCACAGGCACCACATCCGACAGAAAATTGTCGAATGATGTTTATTTGGCGGCGCAGTCAACCGCAACCATCGTAATTTTAATGGGAATGAGCAAACTCAGCGAGATTGTGGCCATCTTCAAAAAATTTGAAAAAGGCGATGTACCAACGGCAATTATCCAAAACGGTACCACAAAAAACGAAAAAATTGGGGTTGCAACCATCGATTCAATTCTGGAAGTGGCTGAAACCCAACAATTGGCTTCTCCGGCAATTATTGTCATCGGGGAAGTGGTGAAACACAGCGCAAAATTGCGCGCGTTTTATGAAGATATTGTGCTGAAACATCAATCAGCATAAAATATAACTATTATTTAGAATCAATATAAATAAAAAACACGATTTTTGCATTTTTAAACGATTACAACTAATGTTATGTTAAAGTTAAAATGGCGTATCAGACGATAACAGATTTTATGGCATACCTAGACAAAAAATCATTGCATAGCAGCGCTACGGAATTATTTTTTAACGACAGGAGGCCGCAAAAGATGTATTGGATGATACGAAGGTTTTAATTTTAACATAACACAATAACTACTACTACTAAATACTACTACTAAAAAAATGATTAAAACTGATATATTAATTATCGGAGCAGGACCTGTTGGCTTATTTACCGTGTTTGAGGCGGGTTTGCTGAAACTTCGATGTCACTTAATTGATGCATTGCCTTATGCGGGCGGTCAGTGTGCCGAGATTTATCCCAAAAAGCCGATTTATGACATTCCTGCTTACCCCGAAATTTTGGCGGGTGATCTGATTCAAAATTTAGCGCAGCAAATTGCGCCTTTTGAGCCAACCTACACGCTGGGGGAAAGAGCGGAAACCATAGAAAAACTTTCTGACGGCAATTTTATAGTGACCACCAATAAAGGAACGGAACACAGTGCGGCTGCAGTTATTATTGCTGGCGGATTGGGCTCATTTGAACCAAGAAAACCGCCCATTGAAGGCATTTCGGATTATGAAGACCGCGGCGTCAACTATATGATTAAAGATCCTGAAATTTTTAGAAATAAAAGGGTCGTAATTTCCGGTGGCGGAGATTCTGCACTGGATTGGACCATCTTTTTGGCCAACG
>JAWOHJ010000209.1:0-3324 GCA_046485225.1 Lutibacter sp.
CTTTTTCAGCAGCAGAAAAGTTGACCATTGCAAAGCTTTTACTGGAAGAACTTCATGTGGACAGGATTGAAATTGCTTCCGCAAGAGTTTCCGAAGGCGAATTTCAGGCGGTAAAAAACATCACGGACTGGGCAAGAAAACATGGTTATCTGGATCGGGTTGAAATGCTCACTTTTGTTGATGGCGGACAATCAATAGATTGGATGAAAAGGGCAGGCGCAAAGGTTCAAAATTTATTGACCAAAGGTTCTTTAAACCACTTAACACACCAGCTTAAAAAAACGCCCGAGCAGCATTTTGCGGAAATAAAAGAAACGATTGAATTGGCCCAAAAGGAAGGAATCGTCACCAATGTATATTTGGAAGATTGGAGCAACGGAATGCGAAATTCACCCGAATATGTATTCCAATATTTAGAATTTTTAGCCACCCAACCCATCGCCAGAATCTTGTTGCCAGATACGCTTGGCGTTTTAACGCCCAAAGAAACCTATCAGTTTTTTTCAAAAATAACATCTAAATATCCTCATTTGCATTTCGATTTCCACGCGCACAACGATTACGATTTAAGTGTGGCAAATGTCATGCAAGCCATCGATGCCGGGGCAAAGGGTTTGCACATTACCGTGAACGGAATGGGAGAACGTGCCGGAAATGCGCCATTGGCAAGCGTTGTTGCGGTCATCAACGACTTCTATAAAAACGAGGTTGAAATTTCTGTGAAAGAAACTTCTTTGTATTCTGTCAGCAAACTGATTGAAGCTTTTTCGGGCATCAGGGTTCCTGCAAACAAGCCGATTGTCGGTGAAAATGTGTTCACCCAAACTGCCGGAATTCACGCCGACGGCGACAATAAAAATAATTTATATTTCAACGATTTATTGCCCGAGCGCTTCGGCAGAAAACGCTCCTATGCCTTGGGAAAAACTTCGGGAAAGGCGAATATTGAGAAGAATTTACAGGAATTGGGGCTCGAACTCAACCAGGAAGATTTAAAAAAAGTGACCCAGCGCATTATCGAATTGGGCGATCAAAAGGAACTGGTTTCAAAAGAAGATTTGCCTTACATCATTTCCGATGTGCTCAACAGCAATCTGTATCAGGAAAAAATCACTGTTGAATCCTATGTTTTAACGCATTCCAAGGGATTAAAACCTTCCACAACAATTGCCGTAAAAATGGACGGACAGTTGTATGAAGAACACGCATACGGCGACGGGCAGTTTGATGCGTTTATGAATGCCTTGCGCAAAATATACAAAAAGAAGAAAAAAACCTTGCCAAAATTGGTGGATTATGCGGTCAGGATTCCGCCGGGAAGCAATTCCGATGCCTTATGCGAAACCATTATCACTTGGCAAAACGACGAAAAACGGTATATTACCAGAGGATTGGATTCAGACCAAACGGTATCCGCAATTAAAGCCACTCAAAAAATGTTGAATATTTAAAATATTGAGAATTTGGGCGTTACCCTGCGGGTCAGGCTTTTCGCTGCAATCCGTCATTGCGAGCGGAGCGTGGCAATCTGTTGAACATATTGCTTCACAAGCTCGCAATGCCGGGATTTCCGCTTCAATCCTTAACGCGGTTTGAATCAATAATGAATAATTAATCATGAATAATCCAAAATTATTCAATAATAAAATAAAGATCTATATATGAAATTGACAATAGCACTTTTAGCCGGCGACGGAATTGGTCCGGAAGTAATCGCCCAGGCCGTAAAAGTTTGTGACGCGGTTGCGGTTAAATTCAACCATGAGATAACCTGGAAACCTGCCCTTACAGGCGCTGCGGCCATTGATGCCGTTGGCGATCCGTATCCAGATGAAACCCATGAAATTTGCCTAAACGCCGATGCGGTGCTATTTGGCGCCATCGGACATCCGAAATACGACAACGATCCATCCGCAAAAGTGCGTCCGGAACAAGGCTTGCTTAAAATGCGCAAAAAATTGGGATTGTTTGCGAACATCAGACCCACATTTACCTTTCCATCGTTGATAGATAATTCTCCTTTAAAAAGAGAACGCATAGAAGGCACCGATTTGGTTTTTCTGCGGGAACTGACCGGCGGTATTTATTTCGGTGAAAAAGGAAGAAAAGATGACGGGGAAACCGCATTTGACACCTGCACTTATACCAGAGAAGAAGTAATCAGACTGGCAAAAAAAGGCTTCGAACTGGCGATGACGCGCACAAAAAAATTGTGTTGTGTTGATAAGGCAAATGTGATGGAAACTTCAAGATTATGGCGAGAAACCGTGCAGGCCATGGAAAAAGATTATCCAGAAGTCACCGTTTCTTATGAGTTTGTTGATGCGGTTGCCATGCGTTTGGTGCAATGGCCAAATTCTTACGACGTGTTGATCACCGAAAATTTATTTGGAGATATTTTAACCGATGAAGCTTCGGTAATTTCTGGCTCAATGGGCTTGATGCCATCGGCTTCCGTAGGAGAAAAAAACGCCTTGTATGAGCCAATTCACGGTTCTTATCCGCAGGCTGCAGGAAAAGATATCGCCAATCCGCTGGCCACGGTTTTATCGGCTGCCATGATGTTTGAAGATACATTTAAACTAACAGAAGAAGCTAAAGCAATTCGGGATGTCGTTAACAAATCACTTGAACAGGGAATCGTGACGGAAGATTTATCAGGAAAAAATAAAGCCTATAAAACGAGTGAAGTCGGAAATTGGCTGGTGGCGAATTTGTAAAAATAAATCAAAAATCATAAATTTAAAAAGGGTTGTTTTCTGTTGAAATCAACCTTTTTTGGTTTATAATTACTTTAGGCTCAAATAATAAGTCCTTTAAAAATATTGCAATTGAGAATTTAATTTTAAATTTGAAAAGATATAGCATAGATTTGATTGCAGAATATTGGCCAATCCCAAAGATAACTTATGAAAAAGCACTTCATTGCATTTGTATTCTTTTTATTTGTTGGACTTTTTAATATTTACAGCCAGGCAGATTGCAGAAATGCCTTGCCGGTTTGTTTTGATGCATCTAATGATTTTGGTGTTAGCGGTATAGGTAAAGTTGATGATTTTTTACCATCAACGGTATCCGGTTGTTTGGGTGCAGCGGGGGCAGGGACGGTGGAAAGCAATTCTTATTGGTTTCGAATAAAGTTAACACAAGGAGGCCAGTTCGGATTTGATATTATTCCAAATGACCCAAGCGAAGACTGGGATTTTGCGGTTTATGGCCCAAATGCAATCTGTGGTCAATTGCCAGATCCCATAAAATGTAACAATATTCAAATTGGGGGTACAACAGGAGTTGGAAATGTTTCTGCTTTATACGATTCTTGGA
>JAWOHJ010000214.1:0-7855 GCA_046485225.1 Lutibacter sp.
TATAAATCCTTTTAAAAAATCATAATCAATCGTCAAGTACGGTTCGTTTGTAATAAATTTTGTGGTTTGATTACTGGAAATATAGTTTCCGATGTTTTTTTTAAACCCAATTTCAACCGTCGGGAATTTGTCAAACAATGTTTTTACAGAAAGTTCATACCCGAGACTGTTGTTTTGGTTGGTTACAAAATCGTTGTTTATTTTTTGCAAATAGTTTGATGTTGATGCATTGGTTTTTAAACCATATTTTAGGTTCTTAATTTTTTTGTCAATACTTAAATTAAAACTCCAGCGCTCTTCCGGATTGTTAACCATTTCAGGAGAAATGTATTGATTGGTTTCTTCAAATTGAACGGCATTTTGAATTCCTTTTACTTTTTTGGTATAATTAACACTGCTAAAAAGCATTAAACCTCTGTACATGCTAAATCGGCTGAAATATGCTCTTGCGGTATGAGACAATTCATTTTCCAAATCTTCATTTCCCTTGTAAACGGAATTGTACGATTGCAAATAAAAACGGTTTGCTAATTTTGAAGCATCTGAAAATGCACTTTTCAATTGGTAATTGAATTGCAATTTTTTTGAGCTGCTGAATTCAATTTTAGCCAAAAAATCAGGTAACAGTATCGTTTTATGTTTATTAAGTTTGGTTTCTTGATTTAAATCCCAATTATAGTTGTGCAAAAAAGCACCTTGCTTAAATTCAAAAATTCCGGATTTAAATTTATAATGCACGCCAACAAACAAATCATTCAGCTTAAAATCCATCGCATTTCCAAAGCCGGCTGATGAAAAATTATTTGATGTTCCGTTGTCTAATTGCTGGCTGTCATCCGTATAAAAATAATCAGCGATGTATTTATTTCCAATGGTGGTATAAATATGGTTGAAATTATTTAGCACCCAATAATGCTTCAATATTGCATTGAGATTGGTATTTTCAGTTTCCTTAATTTGGTTTATTAAGTAATTTTCTAAATCATCAACAGGAATTAATCCCAGTAAAATTGGCTGGTTTGTTTGCCAAAGCGTTGTTGGATTGTTTTTGTCAAAAGTTATATCAGCACCGAAAGAAAAAGTGTGCTTTCGAGATAATTTTTTATGCCATTCCACATTTTGATTTACATACGTTGCGATGGCATTGTTGGCTGAAAAGATATTTTTTTGGTCGTTGTCAATACTTGAAATGATGCTGTTGGTTTTAAAATTGTCTGTTTTTTTGTACTGGGTTTTAAAATACCATTGGTTATTAACCGTTGGTGAATATTCAACATTAAATTTGGCAATGCCCAATATATTTCTGGTATTTGACTTCTGCGTTTTTTCTTCCGTAAAAGTTGCATATTGATTGTTAGCTTCTATAAAAGTCTCGTTTTTTGAATGCGAAAAAATCGCGTACCCTGAAATATCTAATTTTTTATTGACAGCTCTTGAGATATTCAATGCGCCAAATTTGTTGTTGCTGCTTGTTAAATCTTGTGTTTCCAAGAATTGCGCAAAATTACTGCCGGAAGTATTGTAAATGGAACCATCGCCCTTTAAAATGGCGCTAACGCCTCCCTGAAAACTTAAATAATCTTTAAAAGTGAAGGTTTTTTCACCGGTATTGTTCAAATTGCCAATAAAATTTACATTGGTTTTTGGGCTGTAATAAAACAAGTTGCTGTGTGTTCTGTAAAATTCTTTATTTCCTTTTCCGGCTTCAATATCCCCAAAAGCAAATTGCTTCTTGTCTTTTTTCAGCAATATGTTCATCGCCATTTCATCAGAATCCGACACATTTTTTAAAAAGGAGATTTCACTGTAATTATCTATCACCTGCACTTTGTCTATGGCATCTGCCGGTATATTTTCCACTGCCAATTTTGAGCCGCCACCGAAGAACTTTTTGCCTTCAACCAATAGCGTGGTTATTTTTTTGCCTTGAACCGTAACACTGCCATTTTTATCAACTTCAACGCCGGGCAATTTTTTTAATACGTTTTTGAGTTTGCGCTCATCGCCGGTTACAAATTTAGAAGTATTATAAGTGATGGTGTCTTCTTTTACAGTTACGGGCAACTCTATAAGCACTTCTTTTAATTGGTTTGGCGCATCAATTAAAATTAGGTTTTTTTGTGAATTCTCCGTCGCGACAAAATCAAAATTAACTGTTTTATACCCCAAATAACTCACAGAAAGCGTGTAGCTGTCGCCTTTGGTAAGTTCTAATTTGTAATAACCGTCATCATCTGTAATGGCAAATTTTAAATTTTTTGCAGCATCCTGTGGTTTGGCAATGACATTGGTATAAGCCAACGGATTTTGTAAACTGTCTTTTACAGAACCTTTTAAGGTGATGGTTTGGGCATATGAAAATACACTTAAACAAAAACAACATATAAAAGCAATTTTTTTCATTTTAATAAATTAAGTTCTAATTCATATTAAAAAAACCATTATAGGAAATTTTTGTTATTTTATCAAATTCCTCTTGAGTTACAATTTTAACATCTTTTGGAAAATTAATTTCTTGCATATCTTTTAAATTTAATTGAATTTTAGTGGCATAAAAAACAATTGCATTATCTCCCTCTTCCAATTCCAAAATTAAACCAGGTAATCCAACATAATTTTTTGGACCTAAAGGTATTGGCAGTTTTGAGGTGTACCAAGCTACAATTGGCACTTTTTTAAAATTACCTTTTCTATCTTTATAGGTATAAACTGATAACGCTTTATGACATTCAAAGTCTCCAACTAATTTTTTTTCATTAATTAATTCCCACTTATATATAAAATCTGATGAAATTAAAAAATTAATACCTTCAAAGTTACGATAGACCGACGAAGTATTAGCGCCTAAATTCGTGTAAAAAATATCACTATTTCTTGCAACTGTTTTAGCCAATTTATGAAATGATTCTTGCTTTTTACTAATAAAGATTTGCGGTATTTCTTTAAAAACGGAAATTCCATCAAAGTAAATTAACTCCATATTAATGGTGTTAATTTCATTAAAAATCATTTTAAAAAGTTTTTCCCTTTCGGGACTAAGATTGGATAAAGAATCAATAGTTGTATTAATTTTAACTTTATAAGATATTTTTGCATTTTTAATTTGCGAAAAACCCTTAAATCCAATTAAAATAAATAATAAAAAAATGATATGCTTTCTATTTATATTCATCATTATTTACAATTTTAGAGAGCATCTAAAGAATAATTTAGGTGCTCTCTGATTAAATTCTACCAATTATCCAAACAATAATCCATATTACCTAGACACCAGCATAGCATGTAACTTTCATTTAAGAAATCTGTAGCATCTCTTGCATTATATGTTATTCCAATAACATCTTCCATTTGTTCAAGATCTTGAATAGCTCTATCAAAACAATCGTCACTTTGTTCCAATATTAAATCATTCGCATTCACCATTACAACACTTACAAAAACAAACACCATACTTAAAATTATTTTTTTCATTTTAGTAAAATAATATTTTTACATCCCTTGAAATTGTACCTTATACATTTATGGAGACAGTTCATTTAAAACTACTATAGAATTATAAAATCTTAGTTTTTTTACCAAAAACAAAACAAAGGTTTACATCATCTACTACTACTACTTTCTATAATTATTTCTTTGGAACAAGCTTATTACCTATACTTATAAGTTCTTCTAGGGTTACTAATTCACCTTTGTTTGGTTTTGAAATTTTATATTTATAATCTATTTGTTTTAACTCAATTCTTGATGCAGAAAATTTAATATTTGAATCGCTAATTTCTAATATTAGACCTGGAAGGTTACAATACTCTGCTGGACCAAATGGATAATTTAATTCAGAAGAATACCAAGCTGTAATTTCTACTTTCTTTTTTTCCCCTTTAAATACTATATTTTTTTCGCCTATTGCTTTATAACAGGTGTATTTTCCAATTTTCTTAGTTTCATTTACAAGACGCCAATTATAAACATCTATGTCATTTGACACTAAAAAAAGACTACCAAATGCCTCTTTTTCCCAAAGTTGTTCTTTAGTTTTAAAATTTGTGTAAACAATATCTCCTCCTCCACCGATTTTAATGAATAATTTTTTTCGCCTACTATTATCATTTTCTAAAATATCTTGAACTTTGAACAACGATTCACCTTTATAACATGTTAAATAATACTCAACATCTTTAAGTTCATTATTTTGTTCTTTATCAAAATTTTTAACTCTTATCAGCTGATTAGCATCTTTTATTTCTTTTGATTCGCTTAAAATACTTTTCTTATTATAAGTAACATATAAAACTTTCTCTTGAGAGATAGATTTTAAATTAAAAAAAAATGCAACTATTAAAAAAGAAAGTACTTTTATTTTCTTGGTCTTTATATTCATTACAAATAGTTTTATGACCCTTACCAATATCAAATGGTATTGGTAAGGGATCTAAAATTTATTAAATTACCACTAAAAGATAGTTTTTAATGACGTTTTATTAACTTTAAAATGTTTATCTATTTCGAAATCAACTAATATTTTATGTGTCTTTGAAATTTTTAAGATATTAATATAATTAAAAGCGATCAAATTTTCACATAACACTTTATTTATCAGATAAAATTATATTTTCTAAATAAATACACAAATTATTTTTGATACTATGCCTCTTGGTCTAGCCCCCCATACACTGTTCATAATAGTAATTTGTCACGTCCCAATAGTCCCAATCACTCCAGTTAGCACCAGTATCTTCTTGTAATTGATCAGTCTTAGCCCAAGCATATTCTACACAATCATCTCCATATTGTTCATTCGCATTCACCATTGCAAAACTTGCAAAAACAAATACTACACTTAAAATTAATTTTTTCATTTTATTAAATTTTTAAAATTGTTAGTAACGCATAATTGCTCTTTATTATTTTGTGAATCCTGTGAGGTCATTACTTTTGCAGTACTTCCTCTGTTTGTTACATTGGCTATGTCATAGTTGGTGGTTTTAGGTTAAACATTTTATTAGCGTATTGTGTTCTTAAAATTTTACAAACAGAGGATTTTTCACTTCAGTTGTGCTCAGTGACCATTCTTCCAACTAACTTATTTTGATGAATATTTAGCTTTTTTCTGTTAGTTTTTGATAAGTTTCCTGTAAGGTTGGTAATTTAAATTTTAAAACCTTTTTTTTGAACTCTGCATCATATTTTTGCTGATCTTATCAAATTCCTGTTGGGATATTTTTTTGCCTTTTTCTGGTTTTTCAATAATTGTTTTCTCTATTACATTAATTTTTTTTAGTATATAACTTATATTACCTTCTTCTAATTGAATTATTAGACCGGGTAAACCATTGTATTCTTTTGGTCCAAAATTGAATGGTATTTCTGGAGCAAACCAAGCAATAATTTTTTGTTCAAAAATCCCTCGAGACCCTTCTGCAATTTTTGTCGTAGTGGCCTTAAAGCATTTATAAGAACCAATATTTTTTGAAATACTTGTAATAATCCATTCAAATTTAGGTATATCCACCAAGAAATCTTGCCCAAAAGAATTCTTTTCATGTATTGTTTTTTTATTATTAGTATAATATTTCCCATTAAATCTCCCTAGCCTTTTCAATATCTTTAATCTTCCCTTTTCAATTTCAAGCTGTTCCGGTAAATAAAATATAGCACTTTCTTGATTATAATCGAGATTAAAATCTACCATTTTAGCATAAGAAAGACTTTCTAAATAACTTTTTCTCATTTTTAGTAATGCTTGAAGCTTTCCGGAATCAAGTTTACTTTCATCTATTTTTGAAATGCTGTCATTGTCTTTATAATAAATATTATATAGTGCCTTATGCGAATTTTGAGATTTAACTTCTATACAAATTAGAAGAAAAATATAAATTATTTTTAAATATTTCATTTTAATAAAATTTAACCCTCCAAATAATTTCAGAGGGTATTATTATGAATTCAATTTAATTAAGAATCCTTTCTACTAATTTCCCATACATTCTTCATACGATGCCAAAAACACTTCGTATTCCTCTTCATAGGTTAACCAACCTGTACCGTACCATGTTTGAGAATCTTCATTTGCCAAATAAACTGCATTTTCAGCGCTTTAATAGCATTCAACAGGAGTGCCAGCAATTACATACATTATAGCTGCAAAAACAAACACCATACTTAAAATTATTTTTTTCATTTTAGTGAAATTTAAATTAGTTAATAGCGCACAATTGCGCCTTATTATTTTGTGAATCCTGCGAGGTATATTACTTTTGCAACACTTCCTCTGTTTGTTACATTGGCTATGTCATAGTTAGTGGTATTAGGTTAAGCATTTTATTACCGTATTGTGTTCTTAAAATTTTACAAACAGAGGATTTTATTCAACTGAATATAACAATGAGATTCCAATTTAAGGAATCGCATTTAAATTAATATCAACAAGAATTATGGCCTATGCAAATTTGCATCGGTTCTTATTTCGTATTTAAATCTAATTTTTGGAAAAATTATAGCAATTGTATTTTCAATTTAGCAATTTATTGCATGGTTTTTAATCTTTCTCTTTACGAATGTAAAAAAAAAAAAATGACCTAGCAAAATAAATTACATTTTTCACTTACCATTTTAAAAGTTGATGGTTTTCACATACTTTAAGTAAGGTAAAGCCCTACTTACTAAAAACAATTAGTACGTATTTGTTTAATGCTTACTTTCGTAAAAACTATAAATATTCATTTAATGACACAATTCACCTTGCTTTTTGCCAGTATTTTAGGCGGTTTGGCCGTTGTTTTTGGAGCCTTTGGCGCACACGCTTTAAAAAAAATATTGTCGGATGAACAATTAAAAAGTTTTGAAACCGGTGTTAAATACCAAATGTATCACGCCATTGTGTTGCTGATAATAGGTTTTAACTTCAAGTTAGAAACCACATCAGAAAAATATATGGTATACAGTTTTATGCTGGGTGTACTATTGTTTTCGTTCAGTATTTACGGTTTGGTCATTTCATCGGCAAAAAACAAAAAACTAACATTTCTGGGTCCCATTACGCCACTTGGCGGTTTACTGTTAATTATAGGCTGGGGGTTGCTTTTCTACAGTATTTTAAATCTTCCTGTGTAATTACTTTTCGAAAATCTTGTGAATCAATTAACTTTTTTTACACTAAAAAAATTGCCAATTATTTATATATTTGAGCATTAAGTAATAAATCATATAAAAAAATGAAATACTACACCTTCATAATCGTTGTTTTTGCATTGATTTTTAATTCGTGCAACAATAAGCCTGCGGATAAAATTGCCGAGCATATAGCCGTTGAGCAATCATTTAAATATAAAGTTGAAACCATTGTACCTGAATTGGAACAACCTTGGGGAATGGCATTTTTACCGGATGGATCTATGCTGATTACAGAGAAGAAAGGCGTGCTTATTCATTTCAAAAATGGAAAAAAAACAATGGTGGAAGGATTGCCAAAAACAGAAAACAATGGCCAGGGTGGCTTATTGGATATTATACTGGATCCGAAATACAAGGAAAATGGCTGGATTTATTTATCTTATGCCGCGAATACAGAAAACGACAATAAAGGCAGCAATACCGCTATTTCCAGGGCGAAACTTGTCAACAACAAATTGGTTAATTTGGAATTGCTTTACAAAGCGACCCCAAACACCAAGAATGGCGTGCATTATGGTTCGCGATTCGCATTTAACAAAGAAGGTTTTTTGTTTTTCTCTATTGGAGACAGGGGAAATCACAAGGAAAATCCGCAAGACATTACCCGGGATGCCGGTAAAGTTTACAGAATTAATCCTAACGGTACAATTCCAAGCTCAAACCCGTTTCATAACACAAAAGACGC
>JAWOHJ010000246.1:0-10677 GCA_046485225.1 Lutibacter sp.
TTGGGAATTAATCCGGTTAATTTATTGAGTTTGAAAAGGGTGAAGAAAGGTTAAAAGACGGAAGTCCGAAGACCGAAGCCGAAAAGTTGAATGCCAGAAGTCCGATTCCGATAGGTATCTGGACGAAAGACCGTAGTAAAAATTAGGAAAGTTAGAAGTTAGAAAAACTGCACGACCGCAAGACTATAATCATAAATAAACGCTCTTGATTAAAGTATCTTTAAACGGGGTAATCACTACCTCAAAAGAATCTTTTCCGCTTGATAAATAAAATAATTTTTCAGAAAGTGGCGGTTCACCTTCGGTGTAAGGATAGGCGGTGATAGGTTCAATGCATAGCATATTGGGCACTTCTGTCCATAACATAAAGTTGTCAAAACCTTTGGTCTTTATGGAAATATTAAATCCTTTATTTTTGATTAATTTAATTTCTTGGGTATTTAAAACAGGAAAGGCTGTTGAACCGCCATCCATGATTTTTTGAAGGGAAATTTCCTGGGCTTTTGTTTTGCAAATTTCACTTTTGTCTCCCGATAATTTAAATGCAGGATGGTAACCCAGCATGAATGGCATTCCTTTTTTTGCCTCAATCTCAAAAGCAATTTTTAGGGATTCGTTTGACAATTCGTATCCTTTTTTGAATCTGAAATCATAAGGCCAGGACAGATTTTCTTTAGTCGATTTTTCCGGAAATTTTGAATTTTTTACGAGGGTATTTGCGATATAGTCTTTTTGAAAAACGGCTAAATTTTCGCCGCTTTCCGTCAAAGTGTAAGTTAATTCCCTTAAAAGTCCGTGCTGATCCTGAATCGCGTTGCCTTTAGGTGTTGAAATCGTAAAATCAGTTGCTTCGGTCGGACCAATGACCGGAAACATTTCGTTATCGGAATTACGCCATCCGGGTTGACCTTTTTGGTGTATCAGTTCTTCCTTGTTTTTTATAAAACTGACCAATTCGCCTTTTTCAATTTTAACGATTGAATTCTTGTCGGGGCTGATTAAAATTTGGGGTTTCATGATAATCTTTTTACTGTTAATTACATATTTCAGTCATCTGTCCCGATACCTATCGGGATCGATTTTTTATTTTTTAACCATTAACCTTTAAACTTTGAGCTTTAACCTTTTAACGTATTAAGCCCAACGCGCCACCTGGCCCTATCGCTAAAAATGTTCACTAAACATTTTCTTAACGCTCTGCCCTCCTCGGGGGTTAGAGGGCTATTTCGGGGGTTAGGGGGCCTTTATTATTCTCCACAATATAATCCATCATTTTTTTTATTAAATGAACCCTGTCAATGCCTCCAACATTGTGCTCATGCATTGGATACGTGAAAAAATCGATTTGCACTTTTTGTTTTACCGCTTCCTGCAACAATGTCATACTGTGTTGAGGAACCACAACAGGATCAACACTTCCGTGAATCAGTAATAATTTACCGTCTAAATTTTTTATGTAATTGTGAACTTTTGCTTTTTTGTAACCTTCAGGGTTTTCCTGAGGCGTATCCATATAACGTTCACCATACATCACTTCATAATATTTCCAGTCGGTTACCGGTCCGCCCGCAACAGCAGTGGTGAAAACACCAGGATTGCGAAGCATTAAACTGGTGGTCATAAATCCGCCATAACTCCAGCCATTGACTGCAATTCTTTTGCTGTCCACAAAATTTAGCGATTTCAAATAGTCGATTCCAGTAAGTTGGTCTTCCATTTCTAAATCTCCCAAATTACGATGAACAGCGCTCTCAAATGCAAAACCTCGGTTGTCTGAACCTCTGTTATCTAACGTAAATACAATATAATTTTCTATGGAAGCAAATGCCATCATCCATAAATTTGAACCTGCCAGCCACGCATTTTTTACCAATTGTAAATGTGGACCGCCGTAAACGTAAACCAAAACAGGATATTTTTTTGTGGCATCAAAATTGGCGGGTTTTGTGATTTTTGCATATAAATCGGTGCCGTTTTTGGCTTTTAGGTTTACAAATTCGGTAGTGCCCAAGTTGTAATTTTTTAGCGGATTTTCAGCAGTGAATATGGAAGTTGATTTTCCTTTTTTTGTGTCAACGATGTCAATATTTGTCGGAATGGTTATGTTGCTGTAGTTGTCAATTAAATAATTACCATTTGTGCTCAGTTGCGTTGAATGCGTTCCGTTTGTGTTGGTAAGTTTGGTGTATTTTCCGGTCTTTAAATTCACTTTAAACGTGTGCATTTCTCTTGGATCGTTTCCTGTTCCCGTAACAAACACATTTTTTCCGCCTTCGTCAAAACCTAAAATTCCGGTCACTACCCAATTGAATTTTGTCAATTGTTTTACCAGTTTTCCTTCGGTGGTATAGTGGTACAAATTCATAAATCCGTCGCGCTCGCTAAACCATAAAAAGTTATTGTTGCTGTTGGGTAAAAACACGGCGTCGTGCTCTGGCTCCGTCCATTTTTCATTGGTTTCTTCAAACAAGGTATTCACTTTTTTACCTGTTGAAACGTCGTATCTGTTGTACCAAACATGATTTTGCCCACGATTGATTTCGGCAACCAACACAAATTTTTCATCGGGTGTCCACGATAAATTTGTTAAATAATGTTCATCAGATGTATCGATGTTAAGATATACATTTTGTTGTGTTTTAAGATTGTAAATGCCAATTTTAGCAATTTCGCTTCCCTGACCTGCCATTGGATATTTAATGTTTGTAAGCGAAGCAGGGTAGGCAGTGACGTCAACCAAAGGATAATCCGTTACATTGGTTTCATCTTTTTGGTAAAATGCCAAATAATTTCCTGCCTGACTCCAAAAAGTTCCTTTTACAATCCCAAACTCACTTCTGTGAATGGCTTGTCCGGACACAATGTTTTTATTTTCTATGTTTGTCACGGCAATTTTTGGGTTTGCCGCAGTTCCAATGTATAAATTGTTGTTTAAGGTGTAAGCAATCGCCTTGGCTTTTGCGTTGTATTCCCTGTTTTCTGCCGCTTCATCAAAAGAAATGGAAGCACTTTTTGATAAATTGCTATGATTGAAGGTTTCAATAAAATTTTTATAGGAGAAAACCAGTTCATTGGTGGATATTTCCATGATTCTCGGAAATCGCTTTAATTCAGGATAGCTTTTTTGAAAATCGGAAAGGGGTATATTTTTGGTGACCTTGTTTGAAACGGCATCGGTAAAAATCAATGCGTTGTCTTTTTGAAAAATGTAAGTATTGGAATTATTGACCCATTTCAGGTCGTTTAATGAAGTAGGATTCAATCCTTTTTGGTAGCCCAAAACGGCATCTTCCAGGCTTAATGTTGTTTGTTGCGCAAATCCTGATAGGAACGTTCCTAAAAATAGCAATAAAAATATTTTTTTCATGAAAGGGATTGTTTTATAAATAGTGTGGAAAAATACGCAATTTTAATTTTTTGGATACTGACACTTATCAGTTTGCTCTAAAAATTTAATCGGGCCATTACAGGAAAATGATCTGAAAATTTTACGTCGAAAGTCTTGAAATCATTAACTTCTATGCGCTTATCGACCAAAATATAATCGATACGCACCGGCAGTTTATAATCGTAAGTTTGTCCGAAACCTTTACCGGCAACTTCAAAAGCATCATTTTTGCCTTTTCTTAATTGATGGTAAACATAGGAAAAAGCCGTATTGTTAAAATCTCCGCAAATAATGGATTTGAAGTTGATTTTTTCTTGGTTTTGCAAGATTAATTCAACTTGATTTGCCTGAATTTTAAAAGCTTTTTCAACCCTTCTTTTAAATTTTTCAGAATTTTCCTGGGTGAAATAATCTTCTTTTGGACTTAAATTTAAACTTTCAAGATGAATGTTATATACGCGAACGGTATCGCGGTTTCTAATAATATCAACAAAAATGGCATTGTTGCCCGAATTTGAAAAATTAAGGGAACCTGAATTGATGATTTTAAATTTTGAAAAAATAGCATGCCCAAAATGGTTGTTTTCATTGCTTATTTTTACATACTCATAGGGGTAATTTAATCCTTTTTTTAAGGAAGAATGATATTCTTGAATGCATAAAATATCCGGTTCTTTGGCATTGATGAAATCATAAATTTTTTCATCCACATTTTTTTCGTCAATCCATTTGTAAAGATTGAACATTCTCACATTATAACTCATAATCTTGACATCTTGGGTGGCGATGGCTTCTTTTTCCGTAAAGGTGTAAAATACTTTAAGATATTGATAGCCAATAGCCAAGACGAAAAGAGATAGAAAAATTTGTTTTTTTAACCGAATGAGCCAATAGATTACAAAAATGATGTTTATGACAATTAAAACAGGAATTATCAAACTTATCATTGAAAAAAACGAAATGGTAATCGGGGAAATATAATAATTTAGGTATGATAAAAGCAGCAACGTGGCAAAAAGTGAATTCAGGATAAAAATAAATTTATCGATAAGGCCTAAATTTTTCATCTGTTTATATTTTATTTTTTTTATTGGTACAGATGCTGTTCGCTATTAATCATTTCTGTGTCTTTCAAAATTTGCTATGCTCGTTTCATAGTTTATTCTTTTCCTGATCTAAATAAAAAGTCTTTCTCTTCTTGAGATAAACTTTCGTAACCCGATTTGCTTATCTTGTCTAAGATATCATTTATTTTTCGTTGTTTGGTTTTTGAAACTTCTTCCGATGAACTTTTTTTACCCGATTTATAAACAGTCTTTAACGGTCCCGATTTTTTTGTTCCGAAGGCATTTGTGAAAAAATTCACCATACTCTCGAACCATTTTCCGATGTCATTTCCTTTTTCCAATTGTTTGGCATACATAAAACCAAAAACTGCACCGCTTAAATGTGCAATGGCGCTGCCTTTTTCGGGACTTGCAATTTGTAAGATGCTTAAAACAACCCAAATTGCTGCCATTACCCATAATTCAACACTGCCAATAAAACGCAATTGCAACGCATAACGAGGTATCCTTGTTGCAATGGAAATAAAAATGGCTGTTACGGCCGCAGATGCGCCCGCCAAAGCCCCGGCTTCGGTTTTATCTATGAAATAATAATATCCCAAAAAAACAATTCCTCCAAAAACACCTCCTGAAAAGTAACAATTTAAAAATTGTTTTCGGGTATAAAAATTCAAAAATAAGTTTCCAAGATAGTATAAAACCAGTAAGTTAGACAAAACATGGAAAAATCCCTGATGAATAAATACGTAAGAAACCAGCGTCCAGGGCTTGTATAAAAAATCATCAAAACCAGCTGGTAAAGCAAACCAATTAAGAACAAAGTCAGTAAGTAAAAAAGTTACAAAAAATAAAAATACGTTGATATAAATTATTTTTTCAACAATGTTGGCTTTGTAAAAAGCTTCTTTTATGTCGTTGATAATACTCAATTTAGTTCCACTGTTTAAATTGGTTTTGTTTCCAATACCAGGCGATTATAAATCCAATCAATGCGCCGCCGACGTGAGCGAAATGTGCCACGTTTCCGACAGAATATTTTGTGATTCCAAAGAATAAATCTCCCAAAATGATTACCGGTATAAAATATTTTGCGGCTATGGGCACAGGGAAAAATATCAATGCCAATTTTGCGTTTGGGAAAGCCATACCAAATGCCACCAAAATTCCGTAAACCGCGCCAGATGCACCAACGGCAGGCGTATGGTATGTGGCATAAAATTCCGACAGTTTATCGCCCGAGATGGTTTCCAGAATTTGCGGATTGTAACTTCCCGTATTTAAAATACTTTGGATATCGGCACCCGTTAAACCAATGCTGATTAATTGGTCATACACCGAATTAAATTGGTAATAGTTTACCAAAGTGTAAATGGCGCCCGCACCCAAACCTGCTGAAAGATAGAAAAATATAAATTTGTTTCTTCCCCACATTTGCTCCAAGGGTGTTCCAAATGCCCATAAACCATACATATTAAACAAGATATGGGCAAATCCGCCGTGCATAAACATGTGCGTTAAAAATTGCCAAAAGCCAAATTTTTCGTTTTCTGGAAAATACAGGGCAAATAAATTTTGTAAATTTAAAGCTGGCATTAATTGTGGCGCTAAAAACAATATAACATTTAAAATGATTATATGTTTAACGGCTTCGGTCATTCTTCCCATAATTATCTCACTAACAACGGTTAATTGTTAAATTTTTTATCAATTTCATCAATATTCACTGTTACAAACGTCCTTTTTCCAAAAGGGGAACTATCCGGTTGCTTGCACAAAAATAGTTTATTTACAATATCTTCTTGCTCTTTTAGATCAAGTTTTGTGCCTGTTTTTATCGCCAAACTTTTCGACAGACTTTTTGCCATAATGTCCACCTGGCTAAAACTTGTATTGGGAATGTCATTTTTAATGTCTTCCAGCAAGTGCTCTATAATGCCGGGAATTTGACTCTCAATAATATTTACGGGCATTCCCATCACCACCATCGTGTCATTTGAAATTTCGCCAAACAAAAATCCGATACTTTCCAATTCGTCTTTTATCTCCTTGATTAATGCGATATCTGTTGTCGTAAAAGACAATTCCAAAGGAAACAACAATTGCTGGCTCATAGCATCTTTAACGGTTATATTTCCTAAAAATTCTTCATATAAAATGCGTTGGTGGGCCAATTGCTGATTGATATAAACAATACCCGATTTGATGCTGCTGACAATGTATTTTTTATGAACCTGATAGGTTTTGCTGTTCTCTTTTTCTTCTGAAAACAAACCGGTATCGACGGTTTCCGATTTAAAATCGATGTTGGTGCTGTCAAGTCCGTTATACAAACTTTCCCATTCCATATTTCTTTCTCTTCTGAAGGGAAATTGAATGGATTTTTGCTCATCAGATTTAAACGGATTAAAATCGTGGTTCACCGTTACCCTTGGGTTTGGCGAAGTTGTGCCTTTTAAATGATATGGCGTATCAAGCGTTGCATCGCGCTCAAAATCAAGGATAGGACCAACATTGTATTGTCCCAGACTATGTTTTACGGCCGAACGCAAAATGGCATACAGTGTTTTTTCGTCATCAAATTTTATCTCCGTTTTGGTCGGATGAATATTAATGTCGATGCTGTTTGTTGGCACGGTTAAATATAAAAAATAGGTAGGATAATGGCCTCCCGAAAGTAAATTTTCAAAAGCGCTTGAAACGGCGTGATTCAGATAGGAATTTTTTATAAAACGATCATTCACAAAAAAGAATTGCTCGTCTCTTTTTCTTTTGGCAAATTCTGGTTTGGTGACAAAACCTTTAATTTCCACCAAATCGGTGATCTCGTGAATAGGCACCAGTTTTTCATTTGTTTTTTTGCCCAGAATGGACACAATGCGCTGGCGTAAATTGCCTGCGGTTAAATTATAAACTTCATTTTCATTGTGATAAAATGAAAATGCAATGTTGGGATGTGCCAAAGCCACGCGTTGAAATTCGTTCACAATATGACGCGTTTCAATGGTGTTCGATTTTAAAAAATTTCTTCGGGCAGGAATGTTGTAAAACAAATTTTTCACCGCAACAGAAGTTCCTGTGGGCGTTGAAATATTTTCTTGTGAAATCAATGTACTTCCTTCAATCTTTAAACAGGAACCCAACTGCTGGTCTTCCTGTTTTGTTCGCAATTCCACATGCGCAATGGCAGCGATGGAAGCCAAAGCTTCGCCCCGAAATCCTTTGGTGTGCAAATTGAATAAATCTTCAGCCTTTTTAATTTTTGAAGTTGCGTGGCGTTCAAAACTCAAACGCGCATCGGTTTGGCTCATGCCTTTGCCATTATCAATAACCTGAATAAGTGTTTTTCCGGCTTCCCTAACGATGAGTTTTATGTTGGTGGCATCTGCATCAATGGCGTTTTCCATCAACTCTTTTACAACAGATGCGGGTCTTTGAACGACTTCACCTGCCGCAATTTGATTTGCAACGTGATCGGGTAATAGCTGTATGATATCAGGCATTAAAATAAGGTATGTAATCCTAAAATATAGGCAGAAATGCCCACTAAAATAGCGATTATTATGGCCAATCTTAAATTTGTTGACCGGTCTGTTGCACTTCTTTTATTTTTTACCCAATCGTTTCTCAAATTATTTTTTGAAAGGCTAATTTTAGAAATTTCGGTATCGCTTCCATCAGGATTGTGATATTTCTTTTCCAAATTTCGCAAACGTTCCTTACGCTCATCATAATAACGAGGTTTGTAATTAAAAACATAATGCGAGCTGGGCTTAAATAATTTACCAAACATAAAATTGAATTAATCAGTAAAAGTCAAAATTACTGAATTAAAAAGTTGTGGTCAAGTTTTGTGGAAAAATAGCGTGTTAAAACGCTGTTAATGCGGCCATTTTTATGGCAGCAATGGCACATTCTACACCTTTATTGCCATGTTTTCCGCCGGAACGGTCAATAGATTGCTGTTTGTTATTGTCGGTCAGCAAACAAAAAATAACAGGAACATTGTATTTAATATTCAGGTCTTTAATGCCTTGGGTAACGCCTTCACAAACAAAATCGAAATGCTTTGTTTCTCCCTGAATAACATTTCCAATGGCGATAACGGCATTTACATCTTCGGTTTCCAGCATGTGTTTACAGCCAAAAATAAGCTCAAAACTTCCGGGAACGTTCCAGCGGACAATGTTTTCTTTCCGCGTTCCGTTTTCCAGCAAGGCTTGCTCGGCGCCCAAATACAAATTTTCGGTAATGTCTGCATTCCATTCAGAAACAACAATCCCAAACCGAAAGTCCTTCGCGTTTGGGATTGCTGTTTTATCGTAATCAGATAAATTAGTTGTAGCCATTTACCTTATTTTTTTGATGCAAAGGCAGCTTTATTGATATAAATGTCAATATTTTGAGCCTCGGTAGCATTTGGATAATCGTTTTTAATTTTTTCGAACAATTCTTGAGCTTTCGAATAGTTTTCTAAATCCATCGCTGTATTTCCTGCTTTGAAAAGGAATAACGGCGTTGAAAAGTTGTTGTCTTTTAGATTGGCAGCTTTCATATAATAGTCAAAAGCATCTTGTGGCTGATTGATATCTGCAAAAGCATCACCAATAGCGCCTTTTGCAATTGGACCCAACAATTCATCTTTTGATGAAAAATCTTCCAAATAGTCGATGGCTTCTTTATAATTTTTTAATCTCAGGTAAGAAATACCGGCGTAATAATTTGCCAAATTTCCTGCCTTTGTACCGCTGTATTCATCTGCGATATCCACAAAACCATATTTTCCGTCGGCTCCTTTAAGCGCAAGCGTAAACAAGGAGTCTGCTGCCACAGTATTGTTTATGGCATTGTCAAAATAAGCTTTAGGAAATGCCAATTCATTTGCAGCTTCTTTTTCTTGTGGCGCTTTCACGTATTTTTGATAAGCTAAATAGCCCAAGATGGAAGCGACTATAAGACCTATAACTATAAAAATGATGTTTTGATTTTTTTGAATAAATTGCTCAGATCTTGAAGCTGTTTGGTCTAAAGTGTTGAAAACTTCCGCTGTAGTTGATTTGTCTTCAATATTATTTTGAGCATCTTTAATTTTACTCCCTGTCTTTTTGTATGTTGCCATTTCTTAGAAATTTGTAGGCGCAAAAATAGAATTTTTAATTGGAAAGTAAAAATGCATTTGTGCCTAAATTTTCATTTATTTTCAATAATTTTAAACTTTCAAAAAAAATAGATGCATTTACAAAAAATAACACTGGTAAATTTTAAAAATTTCGAGTCTCAAACCTTTGATTTTCAGGAAAAAATTAATTGTTTTGTGGGGAATAACGGTGTTGGAAAAACAACAGTTTTAGATGCCATTTATTACCTGTCTTTTGCAAAAAGTTACTTCAATCCGGCGGCGACGCAAAATATCAAGCATTCTGAAGACTTTTTTATGATTGAAGGTGCTTATCAAATTAACGATAAAAGCGAAAGTGTTGTTTGCAGTTTAAAACGCGGAAATAAAAAAGTGGTGAAACGCAATGGCAAGGCTTATGAAAAATTTTCGGAACATATTGGCTATTTGCCTTTGGTGATTATTTCTCCGGGCGACAGCGATTTAATAGTAGAAGGAAGCGACACGAGGCGAAAATTTATGGACAATGTGATTTCGCAATCAGATAAATTTTATTTGCAGTCCGTTATTAAATACAATAAAGTGCTGACTCAACGGAATTCTTTGTTGAAATATTTTGCGGCAAACCGTACTTTTGATGCACTTAATTTAAAAGTGTACAATGAGCAGCTGGAATCTTACGGAACGATCATTTTTAAAAAGAGAACGGAATTTCTCGAAGCATTTATACCTATATTAAGAGAACGCTATGCTGCAATTTCCTCAAGCAAAGAGCAAGTGAATTTGGTTTATAAAACGCAGTTGGATGAAGCAAATTTTATGGAATTGTTTGCGCAAAATGTGGAACGTGACAGGGTGCTTCAATACACGAGTGCTGGAATTCACAAAGATGATCTGGCGTTTGAAATAGATGGTTATCCCATTAAAAAATTTGGATCGCAAGGACAGCAAAAATCGTATTTAATTGCCCTTAAATTGGCCCAATTCGATTTTATTAAATCGCAGTCTAACATAAAACCAATTTTATTGTTGGACGATATTTTTGACAAATTGGATGACTTACGCGTGGAACAATTGATTAAATTGGTCAATAATGATGAGTTCGGACA
>JAWOHJ010000322.1:0-13991 GCA_046485225.1 Lutibacter sp.
GCCGTTTTCTTCAGCGGCGTCAATCATCACTTTTCCTTCAGGCGCTACCGATTCAAAAAGCATTTCGCCTTTCCAGCTAACTTCAATTTTATTGATCATAATTTTTATTATTAGTGCACAAATTTAAAGGAAAAATAGGACTTAAAAAGTAACAATCTTTACAATGAACTCATCTTGACCTTTTCAATTGGCTAAAAAATTGCTATTTTGAGCCTGCTTTTGTCTTTTTTTCCTTCCATAGCACTACTATGCAACTAAAAGAACCTTAAATCAGACCCAAAATAACTAATTTTCGCTTCAATTAAAAAAATCAAGATGAGTTCAAATATTTTTTAGAATTCAAAAAAGTGACGTTAAAATTTATGGCGACAGAATTTTTAAAAAGGGCAGAGATTAAGACATTGTGGGATTTTTTTCGATTTTTAAATTTAACGCATAAGAACCTTTAAAATATTTAAAACTCATTTAAAAAAATTATGTACTTTTGCGCCACATTCATTTTGAATGTTGATTTCAACCTGTTGGCCAACGGTTGAAAATTAATAAAATTGGGGATGTAGCTCAGTTGGCTAGAGCGCTTGGCTGGCAGCCAAGAGGTCGTCGGTTCGAGCCCGATCTTCTCCACATAATTCTTTTACCAAATCATTTTGGGCGAGAAGTTTATCCCGATCGCAAGCCGAGGGAAGCCCAATCTTCTCCACATAAAAAACCGTAATACACTTAAAAAAGTGTTTGCGGTTTTTTAATTTTTTGATATTTGCATGGTTGATGCACTGTTACTATAATACCTCTTTATTTTTCCTTTTTCAATACTCATTTAAGACGCGTTAGGGATTGAACGGCGTGTTTGAGCTCTCCCGTTTTACGGGAAGCGAGTAGCTAAAGCCCGACCGCTTTTTCAGCGGTAACGCCCAATGAAAAGACGGTCAGGCTCAAAATAAAAGGATTATTTTAAAGATTTATTGGTTTCTTAGTCTATTGTAAATTGGGATTAACAAAAAGGAAAGTCCGCCAAATAAAATGACCATTATAGTTTGTGCGGTCCACATTATCCAGCCGAAAGCGCGTGCTGGATTGTCTTCAATGTGGTATAAAATAAGCGCGCTTGCCACAAAAACGGGATAGGTTCCTAAACCGCCATTGGTGAGTGCCATGCTAAAACCGCCCACAACAAAAGCCACAATGATGGCTTCAAAAGGAAGGTTTGTGGTTTCTGGCAGGGCAAAAGTTACGGTGTAAAACATGAGCACATACATAAACCAGATAAAAACGGTGTGAAAAATAAAAGGCCATTTTTTTCTCATGGTAATGATGCTTTTTATGCCGTCAATCAATCCTTTTATGAAGGTAAATATTTTTACGATAAATGGATGTGTGGATTTTTTAAGGATATAATAAATCGCAATTCCTAAAAGCGGGAACAACACCAAAAAAGCAATTTTTAGATAAATGCTGCTTCCTTCATCTTCTTTAAACAGGTAGCTGCCCATTAATTCGGTTTGTAAAAAAAAGGCGATTCCGGTTATTGAAAAAAGCATGATGACGTCGGCCACGCGCTCGGCCACAATGGTTCCTATCGCTTTTTCGAAAGGAATATTTTCGTATTTTTTTATAGTGGCTGCACGCGCAATTTCACCTGAACGGGGAATGAATAAGTTAAGTAAATAGGCAATTAAAACTGCCATGACACTGTTTGCAAACTTCGGCTTGTAGCCTAGCGGTTCCAATAAAAATTGCCAGCGATAGGCTCGTGACAAATGACTTAAAATTCCAAATAATATGGACAAAGCCACCCACCAATAATTTGCTGTTTTAAAGGATGTTTTAATTGATTGAATGTCGGCAGGCGTTAATTTTGATATGGAGTACCAAATTAAAAAAACTCCCAAGGCTATTGGGAGTGTGATATAACTTATTTTTTTTAATCTGTTGATCAATTTATGTTAACGTATTGTCGTTTTCGTTGGGGAAAATTAGTGTTGGTTTAAATACTTTTGCTTTTTCAAAATCCATGATGCCGTATGAAATAATGATAATAATATCGCCTTTGGCAACTTTTCTGGCTGCAGGGCCATTTAATGTAATTTCACCGCTTTTTCTTGGACCCGGAATAACGTATGTTTCAAGGCGTTCACCATTGTTTATGTTAACAATATGAACTTTTTCTCCTTGAATAATATTTGCGGCATCCATTAAATCTTCATCAATAGTAATGCTTCCAATATAATTTAAATCGGCGCCGGTAACTTTTACCCTGTGAATTTTTGATTTTACGACTTGTATTTGCATAATGCAAAATTAATGATTTTGTGTTAATCTGTTATATTTAAAGACTTATATTATCTATTAGCCTTACTTTTCCGGCAAAAACGGCAATAAAAGCGCGATATTTCTTTGTCGGATTTTTAGTTTCAACAGGCAATAGCGTATCTTCATCGGCAATTTCAATATATTCTAAGTTGAATAAAGGGTGATTTTTAAATTCATTTTCAGCCCATTTCAACACTTCAGAAGCATTTTTTGTGCCAAATTTAATCTTGACTTTTTTAAGCGTTTCATAAATAAAAGGTGCTGCAGCCCTTTGCGCTTCTGTAAGTCTGGCATTTCGTGAACTCATTGCCAAACCGTCTTTTTCTCTGTGAATTGGGCAGGAAATAATTTGAACGGGAAGGTTCTTTTTATCCGCCATTTTGCGAATGATTTGTATTTGCTGATAGTCTTTTTCCCCAAAATAGGCTTTATGGGGTTTTACAACATCAAACAATCGTTCAACAATGGTGCCTACGCCGTTAAAATGGCCAGCCCTAAATTTTCCTTCCATTTGAAATTCCAGTCCACCAAAATCAAAAGATTGAGACTGAATATTATCTGCGTAAATTTCTTCGGGAGTTGGTGTAAAAACGATATCGCAATCAAAAGCTTTTAGAAGAGACAGATCTTTTTCAATTGTTTTTGGATAATTTATTAAATCATCGGCATTATCAAACTGCGTAGGGTTCACAAAAATGCTCACCACCACAATATCGTTCTCTTTTTTTGCCTTTTCCACAAGCGATAAATGCCCTTCGTGAAGAGCGCCCATAGTTGGCACAAAGCCAATAGTAGTGCCGTTTTTAAGCGACTTAATTTCTTGTTGAAGCGATTTTATTTCGGTAAAAATCAACATAACGTATTTGTTAATTAACGTTAAAAGCGTGCAAACTTACATTTTTCAAGCTAAATTCTACATTAATTTTCGTAATTTTGCATATTATTTAAAATAAGAGTTGGTTTTATGAAAGATAAGAGAGTATTGATTGTTTCTTCAGAAGTTGTTCCCTATTTACCTGAAAATGAATTGTCAACAACCTCGTTTGAAACAGCAAAAATGATCCACAGCAACGGCGGGCAAACAAGAATTTTTATGCCCCGTTTCGGATTGATCAATGAAAGAAGACATCAACTCCATGAAGTGATTCGTCTATCGGGTATGAATCTGGTAATCAACGATATGGATATGCCTTTAATTATTAAAGTTGCTTCCATACCAAAGGAAAGAATGCAGGTTTATTTTATTGACAACGATGAGTATTTTAAAAGAAAAGCGTTGTTTTCTGATGAAGATAATAATTTATTTGAGGACAATGATGAGCGCGCCATATTTTTTGCAAAAGGTGTAGTGGAAACTGTAAAAAAACTAAACTGGTCGCCAGATATTATTCACGTAAACGGCTGGATGGCTTCACTTTTACCTTTATACATAAAAGAATATTATAAAGATGACCCCCTATTTTCAAACAGTAAAATAGTGACTTCTTTGTATAATACTGGTTTTGATGGCACTTTAAATGACAAGTTTTTTGACAAAATTAAATTTGATAACATAAACGAGTCTAAATTTAAATCAATCTCCAATCCAACTTACACAAATATTTTGATTAATGCCATTGAAAATTCAGATGCGGTTATTAAAGCGAGCGAGCAACTTCCAACTGATTTGCTTGAGTATTTAAAAACTTGCGATAAACCTGTATTGGATTATTTCCCAATCAGTGAATTTGACAGTGCCTACACCAATTTTTACTTAACTAAAGTTTTATCATAAAAAATCCAACATTTCTATATGGCAATTAAAGTTGTAAATGCTTTAAAATACTTAGGGCTATTCTCAATCGTTTTTTTTACTATCATTTCGTGCGAAAAGGAAATTGAAAGTATTGGCGTTAACCTTGTTGACAATAATAATTTTAGCACAGACAAACAAATAACCGATGTTACAACGGCTAATAAAAACATCATTAAAGTGCCTTCCAGCGGTATTGCGCAATATTTATTAGGTGTTTATTCTGATAATGAATTTGGCACGTTGGAGGCATCAATTGTCTCGCAATTAAATCTTCCCGTTACAGGCAATGCTTACAATTACGGAACAAATTACGGAATAGATTCCGTTTTAATGTTTATTCCATACCAATCTACCAAATCAGCTGATAAATATACCGACGGAAAACCAAAATTTTCTATTGATTCCGTATTTGGTGACGCTAACGTTGAATTTAAATTGGGCATTTATGAACTTAAAACGTATTTAAACACTTTAGACCCTGTTGATCCTTCAAAACCTGCTATTTATTATTCAGATAAGGAATTTCAAAAAGGAGATATCCCTTTTTATTCAGGAAACTTCAAAGTCAATCCAAATGATACCGTGGCTTATATTAAAAGATATATGCCTAACGGCACCACTATTTACAAAACGGATACCATTAAAGCTACAGACAAAAGCCCAAGCATTAAAATACCTTTAAATAAAAATTTGGTAAAGCAAATTTTTGTGAACAATGCTGCCGGAGCTGAGTTCCAGTCGCTTGATAATTTTCAGCGTTATTTTAGAGGTTTTTATATTGAAGCCACAACATTAACATCCAATAAATCACATTTGATTTCATTGGCAATGGCAAACGCCAGAATGGTTATTTATTATTCAAAAGACGAAAATGAAGGCGCAACGGTAGATTTGAACGGTAATAAAATTAATGGAGAGCAGGGCGTTAGAACCAAACACAATTTCGAATTTGCTTTTGGTGCCATAAAATCAAATGTGCTAAAAAGAGATGTGGCTCCGCACCAAAGTGGTGAAGACAGATTATATGTGCAAGGCGCTGCTGGTTCAATGGCAACTATTGATTTGTTTAAAAATGAAAATATAAACGATTTGCAAAAAAATAATTGGCTGATTAATGACGCAAGCTTAATGTTTTATGTTGATCAAAATGCTGCAAGCAATATCGCTCCTGAGCAATTATTTATTTATAATTATGATGATAATGTGCAGATAACGGATGTAATGACCGAAGGATTGGTTGCTGTTGGCGGCTTATTGGAAAGAGATGCCAATGGAAAACCTTACCGTTATGTGTTTAAAATAACGGATTACATTTCTAAATTGTTAACATCGGATGAACCTATAGATTTGGTTAAAATTGGGTTAAAAGTTTATAATCCTTCAGATACTCCTTCGGCTATTGATGATGTAAAAATCAGAGATTATAGCTGGACACCAAAAGGTGTTGTGTTGTATGGACAAAATCCTAGTTTTGACGATAAAAGGGTAAAACTTGAAATATCTTATACAAAAATAAATAATTAAAAAACGAAATTGCGATGTGTGGAATTGCTGGATATTTAGGATTTAGAAAGGCTTACCCGATAGTAATTAACGGGTTACAACGATTGGAATATAGAGGTTATGACAGTGCGGGAGTTGTATTGGTTGATGGCAATGAAATGAGCCTTTATAAAACAAAAGGAAAGGTTTCTGATTTAAAAAAAATCATGAAACTAAAAAATGTGGAAGGAAATTTGGCTTTGGGTCACACGCGTTGGGCAACTCACGGTGTGCCAAATGATGAAAACTCTCATCCACATCTTTCAAATTCAGGAAATTTAGTCATCGTTCATAATGGAATTATAGAAAACTATGACACCATTAAAAAGGAACTAATCACTCGAGGTTATACTTTTAAAAGTGACACAGATACTGAAGTTTTAATTAATTTAATTGAAGAAGTCAAAATAAAAAATAACTGCAAATTGGGTTATGCTGTGCAAATGGCATTAACCAATGTGGTTGGTGCTTATGCCATAGCCGTATTTGATGTTTCAAAACCTAATGAAATTATTGTTGCAAAATTAGGTAGTCCGATTGCCATTGGAATTGGAGAAAATAATTCAGAATTTTTTGTTGCTTCGGATGCATCGCCTTTTATAGAGTTTACCAGAAATGCTATTTATTTAGAGGATGAAGAAATGGCAATCATTAAATTGGGAGAAGAAATCAGGATCAGAAAAATTCAAGACAACGCTGAGGTTGTGCCTGATATTCAGCAATTAAAGCTTAATCTGGAGCAAATTGAAAAAGGCGGTTTCGAACATTTCATGCTTAAGGAAATACACGAACAGCCTCAATCTATTGTAGATGCCTATAGAGGCCGACTTTTAGCTTCCAAAGGCATCATTAAAATGGGAAGTGTTGATAACAACATTTCAAGATTTTTGAATGCAAATCGTATTGTGATTGTGGCTTGTGGAACTTCATGGCATGCAGGCTTGGTCGCTGAATATTTGTTTGAAGATTTGGCGCGTATTCCTGTTGAAGTGGAGTATGCCTCAGAATTTAGATACCGGAATCCAATCATCAATAAAGATGATATTGTCATCGCAATTTCACAATCTGGTGAAACTGCCGATACCTTGGCTGCCATAAAATTGGCAAAGTCTAAAGGAGCTTTTGTCTTTGGGGTTTGTAATGTAGTTGGTTCTTCCATCGCAAGAGAAACAGATACGGGCGCCTACACACATGCCGGACCGGAAATTGGCGTAGCTTCAACAAAGGCATTTACCACACAAATAACTGTACTTGCTTTAATAGCTTTGAAACTGGGCAATTTAAAAGGAGAACTTTCAAATTCAAAGTTTAATCATTATATTCAGGAAATGAGCTTAATTCCAGCAAAAGTGGAAGAGGTTTTAAAAATGGATAAAGAAATAGAAAAAATTGCCGCAATTTATAAAGATGCGCCTAATTGTTTGTATTTAGGACGTGGATTTAATTTCCCTGTGGCTCTGGAAGGCGCTTTAAAATTGAAGGAAATTTCTTACATCCATGCAGAGGGTTATCCTGCTGCTGAAATGAAACACGGTCCTATCGCTTTAATTGATGAGCATATGCCGGTTGTTGTTATTGCAACCAAAAAGGGTCATTATGACAAAGTGGTTAGCAACATTCAGGAAATAAAAGCGCGTAATGGTAAAATTATTGCAATTGTTACCAAAGGCGATACCATTGTAAAAGAAATTGCAGACCATGTGATTGAGATTCCTGAAACTGAAGAAGCTTTTACACCGCTTTTGTCTACAATACCATTGCAATTGCTATCCTATTATATCGCTGTAATGCGAGGTTGTAATGTGGACCAGCCTAGAAATTTGGCGAAGTCTGTTACGGTAGAGTAGTCAAGGAAAAAATTCAAATAAATTGATTTTTTAAATCACTTTTAGATGATAAAATAATATTTGGGTTCCGCATGCGGAACCCTTTTCATTTTCAAGGAATACAGAAAAAATTTAAAAATTAAGAGTCAACCTAAATATCCGAGAGCATTTCTCAAAGAAAATTAAGCTGATTATAAAACGCTTAAACAAAGATTTTAAAAATCCAAATAAGATTGTAAAAGCTTAAGCCAAAAACAAGTAAAACAACAGTAAGGAACAGCACCAATTGCGTGTTTTTTTCAAAATTAATTTTTTTCATAGCTATTTTTAGGGTTCTCATTGGGGTTTTAAAAGAATTTTAAATTCATATGTTAAAACTGATGGCAAAAGTATTATATTTTAGAAAGGTTTCATAATATTTAAACAGGAATCGGTTATTTTTTTAATTATTTATATTCAGTTCAAATTTAAATTGATTTCTTTAATCAATTGGCTTGTAGTTTTCTAACTGTCGATTGAAATATTATTTTGATATAGCGTCATGTACCATCGTATGATTTCCGTTATTCCATAATGTTAAAATATCGGTTGCCACTTGAGCACCGCTGCCTGCAGCAATGGCAAACTGACTTCTCCATCCGGCCAAAACACCTGCTGCATAAATTCCTTCAGCGACCAAATGATTGTTATTTTTTAACATCACACGTTCTTTTTGCGGAGGCAAACTGTGGTGCGGAATTACATATTGCATCAGGCCTTCAATGTTAAAAAGATTTGAAGGGCCAACCGCTATAACAACTGATTTTGCGAGGTAAGAATTTTTATTGGTGATTACCTTAAAATTCGGAAATTCTCCTTCAATTTTAGTCACTTTTTCATTATCAATCTGAATGACGTGCGGATACAACTCAGAAAGTTGGTTACGGCCATCTGCCAAAACCTCGTCGCCTCTTGTTCCTTTTTTTAATCCCAATACATTATTGAGGACGGCTTCGTTTAATGCTGAGCTTTTTTGGTGCACAACAATCCCAATTTTTTTATTACTGGCAAAGGGTTTGTGAACTGCCGATCCTAAAATTAATGCGCAAGAAAGTCCGGCTGCACTTCCGCCTATAATTAACACGTCGAATGTGTCCATTTTTAAGAATTTAATTTTGAAATAATCCCTGAATATTTGAAGTAAACAGTTTTACGGCTATTGCCAAAAGCACCACGCCAAATACTTTTCTTATGATATTGATTCCGTTTTTGCCTATAACTTTTTCAATTTTTACTGAAGTTTTAAGCACAATATACAAGAATATGGTGTTTATAATAATGGCAATTACAATATTTATGGTCGAAAACTCAGCCCTCAATGATAACAAAGTGGTTAAACTTCCCGGACCGGCCAGCAATGGAAATGCCAATGGGAATATGGAAGCTGTTTTTGCATTCGTTTCTTCTTCTTTGTAAAGAGAAATTCCTAAAATCATTTCCAACGCTAAAAAGAATAGGATAAATGATCCGGCAACAGCAAAAGAATTCACATCAATGCCAATTAAGTTTAAGATGCTTTTTCCCAAAAACAGGAATGCAATCATAATAACACTGGCAACTATAGCTGCTTTTCCCGAGTGTAAGCGGCCAAATTTTACGCGTAAATCAATAATAATCGGAATGCTTCCGATGATGTCGATTACTGCAAACAACACCATGGTTGCAGTCACTATTTCCTTAAAATTTATTTCCATCGTAAACCTTTTTTTAAAAGATTGGCAAAAGTATCCAATCAAAAATTGATTTATAACAAAAGTAATGTAAAAAAATAGTTATTTTTGCCGAATGTTTCAATTAGGAAAAACCATAGTTTCAGAAGAGATTATAGAGAAAGATTTCGTCTGTAATTTATCGGCCTGTAAAGGCAAATGTTGTATTGATGGAGAAGCCGGCGCTCCGTTGGATGAAGATGAATTGATTATACTTATGGATATTTATCCGAAAGTGAAGCCTTTTTTAAGACCGGAAGGAATTGAAGCCATTGAAGACCAAGGGCTTTTCACCATGGATGAAGGTGAATACGAAACCACTTTAATCGACGGAAAAGACTGTGCCTATTCTATATTTGATGAAAATAACACCGTTAAATGCGGTATTGAAGAAGCTTACATTCAGGGCGCCATTGATTGGAAAAAACCAATTTCCTGCCATTTATACCCAATCAGAATCACGGAATACAGTGAATTTTCAGCGGTAAATTACCACAAATGGCCAATTTGCGATGATGCCTGTACGTTGGGAGCAGCATTGCAGGTGCCGGTTTACAAATTTGTTAAAGATGCTTTAATCAGAAAATTTGGAGAAGACTGGTATATGGAACTTGAAAAAATTGCCGAAAAACACGTTAAGCAATAACGTTTTTAGTGTTTAAATACCAGTGTTAATAGCATCTTATTATTTTGCTCTTTTTTTGATTTGGCGTTTTCGTTGAAACTGCCTAAAGCCTGGTGTCGAAATTCAAATATTTTTCAATCCCTTAAAAATCAATTGATAACAATATTGTTTTTTTAATGAAATTAAGCAATAATGTTAAAAACTCGATAACAAATGTGAATAAGTAGTCCTTTTTGGTGTCTATTTTTTTTCAATATTTGCTTTACTCGTTTTTTACCAATAAAAACTACTAACTAACTAAAAAAATAATACGACTCATGTCATTTCTAGAACCCATTCTTCAGCCTAATAAAAATCGATTTGTGATTTTTCCAATCCAACACCAAGATATCTGGGAATGGTACAAAAAACAGGAAGCAAGCATCTGGACTGCAGAAGAAATTGATTTGCACCAGGATGTGATTGACTGGGAAACAAAATTAAATGATGATGAGCGTTATTTTATTAAACATATTCTTGCGTTTTTCGCCGCTTCTGATGGTATTGTAAATGAAAATTTGGCTGAAAATTTTGTGAGTGAAGTACAATATTCCGAAGCAAAATTCTTTTATGGTTTTCAAATAATGATGGAAAACATTCATTCTGAAGTGTATTCGTTGCTCATCGACACTTATGTTAAAAATGAAGCTGAAAAAGACCAATTGTTCAATGCAATCGATATTTTTCCCGCCATTAAAGAAAAAGCGGATTGGGCCTTAAAGTGGATTGAAAGTCCAAGTTTTGCTGAGCGATTAATTGCTTTTGCCGCTGTTGAGGGCATCTTTTTCTCGGGAAGTTTCTGTTCCATATTTTGGTTGAAAAAGAGAGGTTTGATGCCCGGATTGACTTTTTCAAACGAACTGATTTCGCGTGATGAAGGTATGCACTGCGATTTTGCGATTCACTTGCACAACAACCATATCGTAAATAAGGTTCCGAAAGCACGGATCACAGAAATTTTAACCAATGCGTTGGATATTGAACGCAAATTTATTACAGAATCATTGCCGGCAAGCTTAATTGGTATGAACGCCAAATTAATGTCGCAATATCTGGAATTTGTGACGGACCGATTATTGACCGAGTTTAATTGCGATAAAGTGTACAATTCCTCAAATCCGTTCGATTTTATGGAAATGATTTCTTTGGAAGGCAAAACAAATTTCTTTGAAAAACGCGTTTCAGAATATCAAAAAGCCGGCGTAAAAAGCGGCACAGGAACAGGAAGCATCAGTTTTGATGCGGAATTTTAGGTGAAAAAGTTATAGGTTATTTGTTAAATGTTATAAGTTACTTTAAATAGCTTAAAACGATTTTAACTTTTGCCAAGCCAAATACATAATAAATTGTAATTGAAAAAGAAATAAAATGAGTACAATTCATTCATTTGAAGAGTTAGAATGCTGGAAAGCGGGCAGAGAAATAAAAATTTTTGTTTCTAAAAATATTCTAGAAAAGCTTCCTAAAGATGAGCAATATGATTTGACTAGCCAATTGCGACGTTCTTCACGTTCAATATCGGATAATATTGCTGAGGGCTTTGGACGATATCATTTTCAGGAAAATATTCAATATTGCAGAGTTGGAAGAGGCTCCTTGCTTTAATCTTTAAATCAAGTGATAACAGCTTTAGATGAAAGTTATATTGATGCAATTATTTTAACGGAATTTAGGATTTTATTTTCAAAAACAAATTCGCTTTTAAACGGTTATATCAATTATTTGACGAAAATAAAATCAAACAACAAATAACAAATAACATTTAACGAATAACATATAACGAATAACATATAACGAATAACATTTACACTACTAAAACTAAAAATAATGTTTGTACTAAAAAGAGACGGCAAAAAAGAGCCGGTGATGTTCGATAAAATCACTGCCAGGGTTCGAAATATGTGTTACGGATTGAGCAGTCACGTAGATCCAGTAAAAGTTGCCATGCGTGTAATTGAAGGATTGTATGATGGCGTTTCAACTTCTGAACTTGACAATTTAGCCGCAGAAACTGCAGCAACTATGACGGTGCAACATCCCGATTACGCCAAGCTTGCAGCGCGTATTGCTGTTTCAAACTTACATAAAAACACCAAGAAAGTTTTTTCTGAAGTGATGGCCGATTTGTACAATTACGTAAATCCGCGTACCGGGAAAAAAGCACCATTGTTATCAGATGAAACCTATAATGTGATTATGGCCAATGCCGAAAAAATAGATTCCACAATAATCTATAACAGGGATTTTGGTTATGATTATTTTGGATTCAAAACACTGGAACGTTCTTATTTGTTGAAAATAAATGGCGAAATAGCCGAACGTCCGCAACATATGTTAATGCGTGTGGCCATAGGAATTCATCAGGAAGACATTGATGAAGCCATTGAAACTTACGAATTGATGTCCAAAAGATTCTTTACCCACGCTACACCAACACTTTTTAATGCGGGAACGCCAAAACCCCAAATGTCATCCTGTTTTTTGTTGCAAATTCAAGATGACAGTATTGATGGAATTTACGATACGCTAAAACAAACCGCGCAAATCTCGCAATCTGCCGGCGGTATAGGATTGTCAATTCACAATGTACGTGCCACAGGTTCTTACATTCGCGGAACTAACGGCACTTCAAACGGCATTGTGCCAATGTTAAAAGTATTTAATGATACGGCTCGTTATGTGGATCAGGGCGGCGGAAAACGAAAAGGTTCTTTTGCCATTTATATGGAACCTTGGCACGCCGATGTTTTTGATTTTCTGGATTTGCGTAAAAATACCGGTGCTGAAGAAAATCGTGCCCGTGATTTGTTTTATGCGATGTGGATTCCCGATTTATTTATGAAACGCGTTGAAGAAAACGGTGACTGGACGTTGATGTGCCCAAATGAATGTCCACATTTGTTTGACACTTACGGCGAGGAATTTGAAAAATTGTACACAGGATACGAAAAAGTAGGAAAAGGACGCAAAACCATCAAAGCACGGTTGCTTTGGGAGAAAATACTGGAAGCCCAAATTGAAACCGGAAATCCGTATATGTTGTATAAAGATGCCGCCAACAGAAAATCAAACCAAAAGAATTTAGGCACCATCCGTTCTTCAAATTTGTGTACCGAAATTATGGAGTACACCGCAAAAGATGAGGTTGCAGTTTGTAACCTGGCATCCATTGCGCTTCCTATGTTTATTGATGAAGATGAAAACGGAACCAAGTTTTTCAACCATCAAAAACTGCATAAAATCACCAAAAAAATTACGCGCAATTTAGACACGGTAATCGATCGAAATTATTATCCGGTAAAAGAAGCCGAAAACTCGAATTTCAGACACAGGCCAATCGGACTTGGTGTTCAGGGATTGGCAGATGCCTTTATTATGCTGCGTTTGCCTTTTACCAGCGATGAAGCCAAAAAATTAAACGAAGAAATTTTTGAAACCATTTATTTTGCAGCGGTAACTTCTTCCATGGAAATTGCGAAAGCAAAGGAACCGTATTCCTCATTTAAAGGTTCCCCAATGTCACAAGGTGAATTTCAGTTTAATATGTGGGGTGTTTCGGAAGATGAGTTAAGCGGAAGATGGGACTGGAAAGCATTACGGAAGAAAGTAATCAAAAATGGCGTTAGAAACTCGTTGCTGGTGGCGCCGATGCCAACTGCCTCAACTTCTCAAATATTGGGAAACAACGAAGCTTTTGAACCATACACTTCAAATATTTATACCCGAAGGGTGTTAAGCGGTGAATTTATTGTGGTGAACAAACATTTATTGGAAGATTTGGTTGATTTGGGCTTGTGGGACAATGAAATGAAAGAGGCCATTATGCGTGCCAACGGATCTGTTCAGCAGATAGACATTATTCCTCAGGAATTAAAAGATCTTTATAAAACCGTTTGGGAAATGAGCATGAAAGATATTATCGATATGTCTCGTCAACGCGGATATTTTATAGACCAGTCCCAATCGTTAAATTTGTTTATGCAAGATGCCAATTACGCCAAATTAACGTCGATGCATTTTTATGCCTGGAAATCGGGATTAAAGACCGGGATGTATTATTTGCGGACAAAAAGTGCCGTGAATGCAACACAATTTACCGTTTCAAA
>JAWOHJ010000323.1:0-12710 GCA_046485225.1 Lutibacter sp.
TCTAAAAATACATCACACTGCGGAATGGCGTTTCTGTTAATTGGATAATGATAAGCCATTTCACCTTTGATGCCTTTCGACTCATTTTCAAGCTGTTGCACCGCTTTTACGCCTGTGCCGGAAACAGATTGATACGTTGAAATTACCACACGTTTCATCTTGTATTTTTTGTGCAAAGGCGCCAAAGCCATCACCAATTGAATGGTTGAACAGTTTGGGTTTGCAATAATTTTGTCTGCTTTGGTCAACACATCGCCATTAATTTCAGGAACTACCAATTTTTTGGTCGGATCCATTCTCCATGCCGATGAGTTGTCAACAACCGTTGTTCCAACTTCAGCAAATTTTGGGGCCCACAATTCGGAAGTCGTTCCTCCAGCGGAAAACAGCGCAATATCCGGACGTGCATCAACGGCATCCTGCATCCCAATAATGGCATATTTTTTTCCTTTATATTCCAATTGATTGCCAACAGAACGTTCTGAAGCAACCAATAACAATTCCGTAATTGGGAAATTTCTTTCCGCCAACACTTGCAACATCACGTTTCCTACCATACCGGTAGCGCCTACAACAGCTACTTTCATTTACTTATTTTTTAATTTTTATACTGTTGCAAATTTTATAAAAAAATGTAAGAAACAAGCACTAAATTATTGAAAATTAACAGATAAATAATTTTCTGTTAAAAAAATGATAAAAGATTTGTAACCGAAATAGTTATGAGAAAAAATGTAATTTTGCAAAAAATCAGAAACAATGACTACTACAGGAAAAATAGAATTGATGGCTCCCGCCGGAAGTTTTGAATCGTTGCAGGCCGCACTGGACAATGGCGCCGATTCAATTTACTTTGGCGTTGAGCAACTTAATATGCGCGCAAGGGCTTCCATAAATTTTACGATGGATGATTTGAAAGAAATTTCGGCACGGTGCAAAGCAAAAAATGTACGAACCTACCTTACTTTAAATACCATTATTTACGACCACGATTTATCGGTGGTAAAAACCTTGCTTCAAAAAGCAAAAGAGGCGGATATTACAGCAGTTATTGCTATGGATCAGGCGGTTATTGCTTCAGCAAGAGCCATTGGAATGGAAGTTCATATTTCAACCCAAATAAATGTCACCAATATTGAAACGGTGAAATTTTATGCCATGTTTGCCGATACGATGGTGTTGAGCCGCGAATTAAGCTTGCGTCAGGTGAAGAAAATTACCGAGCAAATTGTGAAAGATGATGTGCGCGGACCTTCGGGAAATTTGTTGGAAATTGAAATTTTCGGACACGGTGCCTTGTGTATGGCGGTATCAGGAAAATGTTATATGAGTTTGCATTCTTCAAATTCTTCAGCAAACAGAGGTGCCTGCAAACAAAATTGTCGAAAAAAATATACGGTAATCGATCAGGAAACCGGATTTGAGATGGAACTGGACAACGAGTACATTATGTCTCCAAAAGATTTGTGTACCATCGATTTTTTGGATCAAATTGAAGATGCCGGCGTAAAAGTATTAAAAATTGAAGGCCGGGGAAGAGCACCCGAATACGTGGCAAATGTGATTAAATGTTACCGCGACGCCATTGACAGCATTGAAGCAGGAACTTACAGTAAGGAAAAAGTGATTTCCTGGATGCTGGATTTGGAAAAAGTGTACAATCGCGGATTTTGGAGCGGCTATTATTTGGGACAAAAATTAGGGGAATGGAGCAACGGTTCAGGAAGCCACGCCACGCAAAAAAAGGTGTATGTAGGCAAAGGAATGCATTATTTTCCCAAAACCAATATTGCCGAATTCAAGATTGAAGCATATGAAATTGCCATTGGCGACACCATTTTAATTACGGGTCCAACCACCGGCGCAAAAGAAATGGAAATTACCCAAATGTTCATCAATGATATTGCTGGAGAAAAAGCCCTAAAAGGCGATTCCTGCACTTTTAAAATCGATTTTAGAATCCGTCCTTCGGATAAATTGTATAAAATTGTTCCCATGAATGCAGAAGTTGGAAACGCGATAGTTGAAGTAGGGTAAAAAAGTTTGTAGTTTCAAGTTTCAGGTTTCAAGTTTGAAGTCCGAAGTTGGAAGATGGAAGTAGAAAATAAATTCCCCTCTTGAGAAGCTTGTCCCGTTTTTAGAACGGGAGGGTTAGGGGTGTGTAAAAAACATGAAAAGGAATAAAAATAATAAAAACCAGTCAATGTTATTTAGGCATCGACACATCGACAATCATCAACCTGAAACTTGAAACCTGAAACTTGAAATTAAATAAAATTCGTAAATCTAAAGAATGGTAATTATCACATTGCAAAGAGCCAAGTGCATTGGTTGTAATTACTGTGTTGAACAGGCGGCTGCCCAATTCCAAATGTCAAAAAAAGACGGGAAAGCGGTGTTGTTGCATTCCATAGAAAAAAGGGGTTTTTTCACTTTAAAGTCTGCGGATATAGGCATTTTGGAAACGGTTACAAAAGCCAAAGAAGCCTGTCCGGTAAAAATTATTGATGTAAAGCAAACGTAAATCGATTTTTTATCGTTTTACAGTTTACAATTTAAATGATATCTTTACAAATTGGTGATTTCCGTAAAACTGACTTTCAGTTTTACAAAACAATATAAAAACATAGAAATATATGAGCTGTAATAGTTGCTCTTCAGATATAAACACCGTGCCGAAAGGCTGCAAAAGCAATGGAAATTGCGCCACCGGAGGGTGTGAGAAACTCTCAGTTTTCGACTGGTTATCCAACATGGCATTGCCAACCGGACAAGAACCTATAAACATTGTTGAGGTTCGTTTCAAAAACGGACGAAAACATTTTTATCGAAATGTTGACAATCTTCAAATTTGCATTGGCGATATCATTGCCGTGGAAGGAAGTCCGGGCCACGACATTGGAACGGTTTCGCTCACCGGCGAATTGATCAGAATTCAGATGAAGAAAAAAGGCGTTGCCTTTGACAGTGAAGAAGTTAAAAAGATATACAGAAAAGCTACCCAAAAAGATGTTGATATTTGGAAAGCAGCGCGTGAAAGGGAAAATGAAACCCAAGTTAAGGGACGGGAAATTTTAAGCCGACTTGGGATTAAAATGAAACTTTCTGATGTTGAATACCAAGGTGATGGCAACAAAGCAACCTTTTATTACACTGCTGATGATCGTGTGGATTTCAGGCAACTCATCAGGGATTTGGCAAGCACTTTCAGCATCAGGGTTGAAATGAAACAAGTTGGTTTGCGACAAGAAGCAGCCCGACTTGGAGGTGTGGGTTCGTGCGGCAGGGAATTGTGCTGTTCAACCTGGTTAACCGATTTAAGAAAAGTGAACACCACTGCGGCACGTTATCAGCAATTGTCTTTAAATCCGCAAAAATTGGCCGGCCAATGCGGGAAATTAAAATGCTGTTTAAATTATGAATTAGATACGTATTTAGATGCTTTAACCGATTTTCCGAGGCAAGATATTGTGTTGAAAACAAAAAAAGGAGAAGCCGTTTTTATTAAAATGGATATTTTTAAAAGAGTGTTGTGGTACACGTACAAAGAAGACAGAAACAAGTGGTTTAAACTTACTTTGGAAAACGTTAAAGAAATCATAGCCTCAAATAAAAACAATCAACCGGTAACTTCTTTGGAAGATTATGAATTTGAATTGTTGGTTGAAAACGTTGTTACTTATGAAGACGTTGTTGGCCAAGACAGCTTAACGCGTTTTGATGCGCCAAAAAGAAAAAGCAACCACAAGAAAAATAAAAACAAAAATTTAAAAGCCCCGGTCCAGCCAACTCAAGTTAGTGGTGGAAGCGGCAGTTCGAAAAATAGAAAACAAAGACCTCCAAACAGAAGTGCAAACCCAAATAAAAATACATAAACAACTAAGTTTAATCGCCTTTATTTTTCTGTTGTTTTCGTGCAACTCAAATGTCGTTTTTGATCAATATACTTCTATTGAGAATCAACAATGGCATTCAGAAAAAGGAATTGATTTTATTGTAAAAAATCTGGATACTATTTCGGCAAATAATGTGTTTATCAATATTAGAAATACCAAGAATTATGAATTTAGTTCTTTATTTTTAATTGCCAAACTGGAATTGCCCAACGGCTATAAAGTGATAGACACCTTGGAATATGAAATGACCGATGCTTCGGGAAACTGGTTGGGATCAGGATTTACAGATCTTAAAGAAAATAAACTATTTTATAAAGAAAATGTTGTTTTTTCTGAAATAGGAACCTATAAATTTAATATTCAAAACGCAACGCGCGGCATCAATGATATTCAGGGAAAAAATCCTTTGGAAGGAATCACAGATGTTGGGATTAGTATTGAAAAAATAAAAAAATGACAAAAAACACAAAAAATAACAATCAATTTTCAAAGTATATAAAATGGTTTTGGATGACCATTCTTGGCGGAATTTTATTTATAATACTGCTCTTTTTACTGGCCTCATTTGGTGCTTTCGGTACGCTTCCTACTTTTGAAGAATTGGAAAGTCCCGAAAGAAACACCGCTTCCGAAGTGATTTCTATTGATGGAAAAACATTGGGAAAATATGCTTATGAAAACAGAACCCCCGTAAAATTTAAAGACCTGCCCGAGAACCTGATAAACGCTTTAATTGCTACAGAAGACGAACGTTTTTATGACCACTCCGGAATCGATTTTAGAGCCTCTATTCGTGCAGTAGTAATGCTTGGAAAAGATGGTGGAGGAAGTACCATTACCCAACAATTGGCCAAACTTTTGTTTCATGGAGAAGGATCACGAAACATTGTGGAAAGAGTTTTGCAAAAAGTAAAGGAATATGTGATTGCCATCCGTTTAGAACGTCAATATACCAAAGAGGAAATCTTAACCATGTACCTAAACAAGTACGATTATTTGAATTTGGCTGTGGGTATTCGTTCCGCCTCGCGAATTTATTTCGGAAAAGAACCCATCAACTTAAAAATACCCGAGTCGGCCATGCTGGTGGGAATGCTTAAAAACGCCTCTCTTTACAATCCTTTAAGATTTGAAGAAAGAGTAAAAAATCGCAGAAATGTGGTGTTAAGCCAAATGTACAGGAATGATTTTATCACTAAAGAACAAAGAGATGCTTTTCAGGCGACTTCTTTAAACTTAAATGTAAATAAGGAAGGACATAGTGATGGTACAGCCACCTATTTTAGGGAATATTTGCGCGATTTTATGAAAAACTGGGTAAAAAACAATCCGAAACCAGATGGTACAAATTACAATTTGCAAAGGGACGGACTTAGAATATACGTAACCATAGATTCGCGTATGCAAAAATATGCAGAAGAAGCCATGCTGGAACATATGGCAAATTTGCAGCGGGTATTTTATAAAGAGCAAAAACGCAACAAAACAGCCCCTTTTTACGATTTGGATGAAAAACAGGTTGCGAGTACCATGGAACAGGCGATGAAACGTTCAGACCGTTGGATTCGCATGAGAAAGAACGGTGCTTCCGAAAGTGAAATTAAAGCTTCTTTTAAGGAAAAAACGAGCATGAGCGTCTTTTCTTATAAAGGAGAAATAGACACCATAATGTCTCCGTATGATTCCATCAAATACTACAAACATATTTTACGATCGGGATTAATGTCGGTTGAACCGCAAACAGGCCATGTGAAAGCTTGGGTTGGCGGTGTCAATTACAAACACTTTCAATTTGATGCGGTAAAGCAACAAAAACGTCAGGTTGGTTCTACCTTTAAACCTTTTGTATATGCTGCAGCCATCAACCAATTAAAGTTGTCGCCGTGCTATAAATTGCCAAATACGCCTTATACCGTTTTAAAAGAAAAATATGGAATGGCGGAAGATTGGACCCCAAAAAATTCGGACAATAAATATGGAGGGGAACTCACTTTAAAAAATGCATTGGCAAATTCTATTAACGTAATAACCGTGAAGTTAATTGATATGGTTCATCCAAAAACCGTGGTTAACTTTGCAAATAGTATTGGGATTGAAACTGAAATCCCTGAAGTGCCTTCTATAGCTTTGGGTTCTGTAGATTTATCCTTGTATGAAATGGTTGGTGCTTATGCAACTTTCGCAAACAAAGGTTTAAGGATTGAGCCAATGGTTTTAATGAGAATAGAAGATAAAAATGGATTGGTATTGGAACAATTTATGCCAAATTCAAACGAAGCGATAAGTGAGGAGTCGGCTTTTGTAATCACCAATTTATTGGAAGGTGTAACGGAGTCGGGCTCAGGTATTCGTTTGCGAACCAAAGGAGCCACCTATGCCGATAATATGGTTACAGGTTATCCCTACGGATTTACAAATCCAATTGCAGGAAAAACAGGAACCACCCAAAACCAGTCTGATGGTTGGTTTATGGGCATTGTGCCTAATTTGGCAACGGGTGTTTGGGTTGGCGGTGAAGACAGAGCGGTTCATTTTGCCGGATTAAGTAAAGGACAAGGCGCTACTATGGCATTGCCAATTTGGGGATTGTATTATAAAAAATTGTATGCCGACCCTTCGCTGAATGTAAGCAAAGGAGCCTTTGACAGACCTGAAATATTAACCATTGAAATAGATTGCAGAAAACAAAACACAGACGCAACCTCTGATTTAAACTTAGACGAAGATCCTGAATTTTAAAAGATAAATTATGATAAATAAAGTAGTTAATAATGCACAAGACGCTTTACTGGGAGTAGAAAACGGCATGACTTTTATGCTTGGCGGTTTTGGTTTGTGTGGAATCCCGGAAAATTGTATTTCTGAATTGGTGAGATTGGGTGTTAGTAATTTAACATGTATCTCTAACAATGCAGGTGTTGATGATTTTGGGTTGGGACTTTTATTAAAAAAGCATCAAATCAAAAAAATGATTTCTTCTTATGTAGGAGAAAATGAAGAATTTGAACGCCAAATGCTGTCGGGTGAAATGGATGTAGAATTGATACCGCAAGGAACTTTAGCGGAACGCTGCAGAGCAACAGGTGCTGGAATTCCTGCATTTTACACGCCTGCCGGTTACGGCACAGAAGTGGCTGAAGGAAAAGAAACCAGAGAATTTAACGGCAAAATGTATGTTTTGGAACATGCCTTTAACCCAGAGTTTGCTTTTGTGAAAGCTTGGAAAGGAGATACCGCCGGAAACCTTATTTTTAAAGGAACGGCCCGTAACTTTAATCCGATGATGGCTATGGCCGGAAAAATTACTGTTGCTGAGGTTGAAGAATTGGTTGAGGCCGGCGAATTGGATTCAAACCAAATTCATACGCCAGGTATTTTTGTGCAGCGTATTTTTCAGGGAAAAGATTATGAGAAAAGAATTGAACAACGTACCGTAACTCCAAAATCTTAAAACAATGGCTTTATCAAAACAAGAAATAGCACAGAGAATTGCCCAGGAATTACAAGATAAATGGTATGTTAATCTGGGAATTGGAATTCCAACCTTGGTGGCCAATTACATACCTAAAAACATAGATGTTGTATTTCAGTCTGAAAATGGAATGCTGGGAATGGGACCTTTCCCAATTGAAGGCGAAGAAGATGCCGATTTAATAAATGCAGGAAAACAAACGGTCACGATTTTAGATGGTGGTTCGTTATTTGACTCGGCCATGAGTTTCGCGATGATTCGCGGTCAGCATGTTCAGTTAACTGTTTTAGGAGCTATGGAAGTTTCACAAAACGGTGATATAGCGAACTGGAAAATTCCGGGAAAAATGGTTAAAGGAATGGGTGGTGCGATGGACTTGGTGGCTTCCGCAGAAAACATTATTGTGGCCATGATGCACACGGATAAAGCCGGAGCATCAAAATTGTTGAAAAAATGTTCATTACCATTAACTGGGGTGAATTGCGTTAAAAAAGTAGTGACCAATTTGGCGTATTTGGAAATCAAGAACAATGCTTTTTATTTGATAGAAAGAGCTCCGGGCGTTTCAGTGGAAGAAATTATAGCCGCTACAGAGGGAACTTTAATTGTTGAAGGTGAGATTCCGGAAATGAAGTTTTAAAAAATCCAAATGAAGATTATATCATACAATGTTAACGGAATCAGGGCTGCCTTAAACAAAGGATTTATTGATTGGTTGGTTGCCGCAAATCCCGACGTTATTTGTTTGCAGGAAATAAAAGCACATAAAGAACAGCTCGATTTAAGTTTGTTTGAAAATGCCGGTTATAATTATCACTATTGGTTTTCTGCGGAAAAAAAAGGGTACAGCGGCGTGGCTATTTTGTCAAAAACAAGGCCCGACAAGGTTGTTTATGGCACCGGAATCGAAGCAATGGACTATGAAGGAAGAAATTTAAGGGCAGATTTTGCAAACGTATCGATAATGAGCTTATATTTACCTTCCGGAACCAATGACAATCGATTGGAGTTCAAACTATCTTACATGGCTCAATTTCAAGAGTATGTAAACAACCTCAAAAAAGAACTTCCCAATCTCATTATTTGTGGCGATTACAACATTTGCCATACAGAAATAGACATTCATAATCCGGTACAGAATAAAGACACCTCGGGATTTTTACCCGTTGAACGCAACTGGCTGGGGAATTTTATCGACAGTGGTTTTATAGATTCGTTTCGTCATTTAAACAAAGATCCGCATCATTACAGTTGGTGGAGTTACAGAGCAAACGCAAGAAACAACAACAAAGGCTGGCGCATAGATTACCATATGGTAAGCAACGAGATGAAAGACAACATTAAAAGAGCCTATATTTTGCCGGAAGCAAAACACTCGGACCATTGCCCAATAGTTATTGAAATTGATTAAATTAAATAAATAAATTAGTACAATGTTAAAAAAAACAGCAATTCTATTCATTATCGCAATCACTTTTAATTCGTGTGTATCAAAAAAAGTTTATCAGGAGCTAGAAACAAAATTCAACAATTTACGTTCCTCGAACACTGCATTAATTGAAGAAAAAGACAATTTATTAGCTGCAAAAAAAGCATTGGAAGCCGATTTAGAAAAATTGAACAGTGACTTTAGCGCACTTAAAACCCAAAAGGAAATAGTTGACAGTGAATTTGCTTCAATTCAAAATAAGTATAAAAATTTAGACGAATCGTATAATGTGCTTTCTGCCCAAAGCTCAAAAAAACTGGCAGAGCAATCTCAGAAAAACCAGGAATTATTGTACCAATTGGAAGAAAAGGAAAGAAAATTGGCCTTAGAAAGCGACCGATTGGAAAAACTTCAAAATGAATTGGCACAACGCTCCAATCAAATTAACGAACTTCAAGGCTTGATAAATGCAAAAGAAGCCCAAATGCAGCAGTTAAAAAATGCCATTTCAAGTGCATTGCTTAGTTTTGAAGGAAAAGGTTTGACCGTAGTTCAAAAAGACGGTAAAATTTACGTGTCCATGGAAAATAAGTTGCTATTTGATTCCGGCAGTTGGGCAGTTGGCAGCGAAGGAAAAAATGCCGTAGAACAATTGGCAAATGTGTTGTCAAAAAATACGGATATCAATGTGCTTATTGAAGGACATACAGACAATGTTCCTTACACCGGAGCAACAATTATAGACAATTGGGATTTATCCGTTAAACGAGCAACAGCAATTGTTAGAATTTTACAAAATAAAGGCGTGAACCCAACGCAAATTACAGCAGCAGGCCGAAGCGAATACGTTATGGTTGGTTCCAATGCAACTCCAGAAGGAAAAGCGAAAAACAGAAGAATTGAAATTATTTTAGCGCCTAATTTAGACGAAATTTCAAAACTTTTAAACAACTAATTTCTTATGAAAAATTTACTATACATTGCGTTTTTATTGACTTTTACTTTTGGATTATCTCAAAAGAAAACGGAGCCCATAAAAATTCAGAATAGTGAAAATGTCAAAGTTCATTTTAATGACGGACCGGCATTATTTTTTACAAATTCAGATTCTTTAATTCTTCAGGTTCATCCGAAAGCTGTACAAATAGACAGTTTATGGATGAATAAATTAATAAAATCACCTTTGTATGATAAGGAACTTTATATTTTGGGAGATGATGAAATGTTTGTAGCCGACCTGGAAGAATTGTCGACCGAATTATTAAAATCACGTTTGAAGCATTTAAACAGCAAAACGCCTTTTAAAATTGAATACAATCCAGCCTTGGAGCAAGTAATAAGAACCTATTTACAAAAAAGAAAATCGTCCATCTCTACCATTATGGAACGGGCGCGTTATTTTTTCCCCATGTTTGAAGAACATTTGGCAAAATATAATATTCCAATGGAATTAAAATATTTGGCGGTTGTTGAGTCGGCTTTAAATCCAAATGCACGTTCCCGAATGGGCGCGACAGGTTTGTGGCAATTTATGTATCCAACGGGAAAATTCTATAATTTAGAGGTGAGTTCGTATATTGATGAACGTTCAGATCCATACAGGGCTACAGAAGCGGCTTGTAAATATTTAGAAAGTTTGTATAAAATGTATGGTGATTGGAGTATGGTTTTGGCGGCCTATAATTATGGTCCGGGAAATCTTTCTAAAGCCATCAGACGATCTGGAGGAAGCACTAATTATTGGAATATCCGTAAATATTTACCTAAGGAAACCGCGGCTTATGTTCCTGCTTTTTACGCTACCCTATATCTTTTTGAATATGCAAAGGAGCACAATTTAAAATCAAAGGAAAAAGCAATTTCCTTTTATGCAACAGATACTGTCCAAGTAAAAAGACAGTTGACTTTTGCACAAATAAATGAAACTTTAAATGTTGACATTGAGGTGCTTAAATTTTTAAATCCGCAGTATAAACTAAATATTATACCTTATATAAAGGGTAAAAATTACATATTGACTTTACCCATAAAAGATATCGGAAATTTTGTGAGCAATGAGCGATTGATTTATGCCTATGCCGATTTAGAAGATGAAAAAGAAGAAAAACCACTTCAGGAACTTATAAAATTGGAAGAGCGGATTACGCACAAGGTGAAAAGTGGCGAATATTTGGGCAAGATTGCCGCCAAACATGGTGTTGCCGAAAGCAATTTAAAAAAATGGAACAATTTAAAAAGTTCAAGAATATTGGTAGGCCAAAATTTGGTGGTTTATCCTAAAAAAACCAATCCGGTTGTTGCCCAAAAAGCAACTCCAGCCAATAGCGATACGAAGGAACATACCTATTACATTGTTAAATTGGGAGATTCATTATGGTCAATCGCAAAAAAATATTCAAATGTTTCGGTACAAAATATTAAAGATTGGAACAATATTTGGAGTGTAAATAGTCTAAAACCCGGAATCAAATTAAAAATATTTAATTAATGAAAAAGATCGGACTTTTATTGGCATTTATCTCCATGCTTATTTCCTGTGATACAGGAAGCGATAAAAAAGTACTGCAAGAAGCAAACGGCCGAATGAACAATCTGCTAATCGTTATGAAAAATAGCGAATGGCAAGGTGAAATTGGCGATGAATTGCGAAAAATTATTGCAGAACCAGTTATTGGATTGCCTCAACCTGAAGCGCAATTTGAAGTGACCCAAGTCCCGCCGGAAAGTTTTGGAAGTATGTTTAAAGCCAGCAGAAGTATTTTGCATGTGGGTATTGCAGCTGAGAATTCTTTTTCGGGAGTTTCAAATGTATACGCAGAGCCACAAAAAATAATTACCATTACAGGAAAAGATAAAGAATCGCTGATTCTTGAAATTCAAAAAAATGCAAAGGAACTTATTTCTGGATTTAAAACTGCCGATTTGCTCACCGTGCAACGTTCAATTCATAAAAATTACTGGGATCCTACAAAAATGGAAACTTTTACCAAAAACGGCTATTCCTTAAAAATTCCGAAAACCTTTAGTAAAGTTGACGATACAGGAGATTTTGTTTGGTATCGTATGCGTTTAGACGGCGGGAACAGTATGGAATTATTTTCTTACACGGTTCCAATTCAATCCATAAATGATGAAAACGGAAACAATCTTGTGGCCATTAGAGATACCATCGGTAAAAAACACATTCCCGGACAAATTGAAGGATCGTATATGATTACGGAAGCAGCCTATACACCACATATTTTTGAGGTAAAACTCGACGGAAAAAAAGCACTGGAAGCAAAAGGAAAATGGGAAGTGAAAGGCGTTTATATGGCCGGTCCGTTTTTAAGCTATTCCATTATCGATAAGGCAAAAAACAGGTTGGTGGTGGTTGAAGGTTTAACCTATGCGCCATCTATTAATAAACGTGACTATATGTTTGAATTGGAGGCGATTATGAAAACCATCAAGATTAATTAGGAAGAATATTTAAATTACTTCTTCCAATAATTTATGCCCCTATATTTTACAAAATATAGGGGCATTTTTCATGGATACAAATCAATAACAAAAAATAATTTTACTTTTTTAATCCTTACATATTCAAATAAAAACTTCATTTTTTTAGACCTTTTGTAAATACCTTTATGATCTCGAAATTCAAAAAATCTTCTTTAATGATCCAAAAAAAGTCAATAATTGAAAAAATTAAATATATTTGACAAATTTCATAATTCGGAAATATAGTATCTTAATTGTGAACACTCTGAGAAAAATAATAATTATTAAAAATTTCCTTTGAATTAAATTCTACATACTATGAAATACTTATTTACACTATTATTTGCAATTTTTATGATTTCTAATTCTTTTGCGCAAACCCAAAAAGCGAATATCAACACTTCTCGCTCAAACATTAAAAAAGGATTGA
>JAWOHJ010000381.1:0-12884 GCA_046485225.1 Lutibacter sp.
CTCGTTATAGGCGATCGTCACCTCGGCCCAGAGGCCACCCTGCAGCAGCCGTTCCCAAAAGGCGCGGCGAGCATAATTAAGTCGATCATTTTAAGGATGACTTCATTAAAACCATCGAAGAATTTTTTTACAGGTTTTGATTTTTTCTCAGGAATTAATATTAAACCAACGCCAAAAAATATAGCGAAAAATATGACTTGAAGCATATTTTTATTTTCTCCGGCAGCACCAAAAATATTTTCCGGCACAATATCTACCAAAGCCTGCAACGGGCCGCTTTCTTTTTGTTTAAAAGCTTCTTCTTTATATTTATCGGTATCTCCACTATAATTTTGAACCAATTCCTGACGTGTTTGTTCAGAAATCGAATTTCCAGGTTTGATAATGTTTACTAAAAATAATCCTATTGAAACAGCAATTACTGTTGTCATTAAATATAGACCAATTGTTTTTCCGCCCATTTTAGACAATTTTGAGATATCCTTTAAATCGGATACCCCTTTTATAAGCGACCCCAAAATTAATGGCACTGCAATTAACTTTAAAGAATTTATGAATATGGTTCCAAATGGTTTTATCCAATCTCCAACAATTTCACTTCCTCCGTCAAATTGTGTCATTATAAGACCAACTAAAACGCCCAAAACCATTCCCAATAATATTTGCCAATGCAATGCCAGTTTTTTCATTCAAAAGTTTTAAATTTTTTGGAAAGATAAAAAATTTAGCCGACAATAAATGAAAAATGCGCCATTTGGCGCATTTTATGATGAAAATTTAAACGGTTAAAATTGATAGCGTAAAGAAAGTGCAATGTCTAAATCGGTATCTTTTCCATAGTTGCCAATTAAACCTATCTCAGGTCTAAAATCCAATGAAATAAGCAATGGAATGTCAAAATCATATTCAATGCCAATATTTCCGTCGGCATTTAAAAATAATCCTTCATCATCATTTCCCATATAATTATTGTCGTGACTCCAAGATCCAATTCCTGCACCAAAACCGGCATACCAATTAAAGCCACCATCAATATTCCATACCCACTGATGGATTCCGGTTAATTTAAAAGCATCGGAATACTTATTGCTTCTAAAACCTAAATCTAATTCTAATCGGGTCATTTCACCCAATTCGCGCTGATAAGATATTTCACCGCCAAAACCATCGTTGTCACCCAAACGCACACCTAGTGCATTTCTTGCAATGTCTTGAGCATTAACAGTAAAAATAGTGCCTATTAAGAATGCGGACATAAAAAGTAATTTCTTCATAAATTTTGAGTTTTTAGATTTTATTATTGAACATTTTCTGTTTAAAATTATTATAAAAACGAGGATTATGCCATTATATTTTGTTTTAAATTCAAAAAAAACTTTGACACACTTTAAAGCTCTCTAAATAAATGATTAAAAAATTCACAATTTAAAAAAAATAGGAGTAAGATTTATTAGCAATCTTTATTTAAAAATATAAATGTATTTTTGCCCCGAAAATAAAATAAATGGAAAAATTAAGACAACGCTGGGGATTAACTTCTAACTTTCAGGTCATATTAATCATCATCGTTTTTTCTGTAAATGGTTCTTTTGCTGCTTGGGTTGCAAAACCGGTCACTGAATTTATAGGTTTAGAAAAAGAAACTACAAATCCTTGGTTATTTTGGCCCGTTAGAATTGTGTTGATCTTTTTAATTTATCAATTCACACTGCCTTTGGTTGGTTTTCTTTTTGGGCAACATAAATTCTTCTCCGCTTTTTCAAAAAAAACACTTTCAAGAATGGGTTTTAAAAGATTTTTTAAAGAAGCCTAAAATTTTTCCTTTTTAATAAGGTATTTGTAAATCCAAGTTAAGGTAAATGTTGGCAAAAAATCGGTTCCGAAAACGCCTATTTCTTCAACAAAAGAAATAATACCCATGCCTTTTCCCAAAACCCCACCATACATTTTGTAAATTATAAATGCAGATAAAGGCGCCCAGATAACATCCGAAAACTCTCCAATAAAAGGAATTGCAAAAGAAAGCATTCCCATGCCATCAAAAAGAAGACCCAACAAGAGTAATTGATACTTTTTACGCATTCCTAATCAGTTAAATTTTAGTTATTTAACCATAATTACTTCTTTAACTTGTCCTTATATTTTTTGATGAATTTTTCCAATTTCGGATTGATAACCGCCACGCAATAACCTTGATTTTTATTGTTATTGTAGTAATTTTGATGGTATGCTTCTGCTTCATAAAAAGCATCTAATGCAGTAACTTCAGTAACTATTTTTTTATCAAATACTTTAGCTTCGGTTAATGATTTTATAAATGTTTCAGCAGTTTCTTTTTGCGCTGTTGAATGATAAAATATGGCTGACCTATATTGGGTGCCCACATCATAACCCTGCCTGTTTAGCGTTGTGGGATCGTGAGATGCAAAAAATACATCTAAAATTTCCTGAAAAGTAACAATCGAAGGATCAAATTGAATTTGTATCACTTCTGCATGTCCGGTTTCTCCTGAAGTCACTTCATTATAGGTTGGATTTTTAACTTTTCCCCCTGAATATCCCGAGGTTACTTTTTCTACCCCGTTTAATCTTTGGAAAATAGCTTCTGTACACCAAAAGCAACCGTTTGCCAAGGTGGCAATTTCTAATTTATCTGACATTTTCGATTTTTTTGTTAGTATGGATTGTGCATCAATGCTTGCTGTTGTAAAAACCAGAATTATTATGAATATGTTTTTCATTCCTCAATCTATTTTTAAATAAGTCGGAATTATTTGAACCAAATTAAATCCCGGCTGGAATTAATTTTCTAGGAAACTGAACCAAACTTTCCGCGCCATTTGCTCCTACACTAACCACGCCAAACAAGAAATTATCGATAAGAATATTTTTCAACGTGTAATCGGTTGTTTTGCCCACAAATCGGCTGTATTGCCATTGTGGCGAAGTGGTGTCTCTCCAATATATTTTATAGCCGATGCTGTTTTTATCTGTCACTTCATCCCATTTTAAACGGGTTGATGGTTCTACCGCTCCCGAAATCATTACATTTTTTGGTTCCAGGGGTGCGGCCGCCAATGCAGCAAGTGTTAAACAATTTACCGCAGTTAATTTTGCTGCATACTCAAAGTTTACGCCTTCAATTACATCACCGTATTTTATGCCGTTTTCAATCCTAAGATCTTGGTGTTGGCGGTTGTAATTTTCATGTGTTTCCATAATTCTCACTCCCGTAAAACCCTCATCATTAAAAGGTCGGTGATGACCGCCTCTTCCAAATCGGTCAAGCCTGTAAATCATAATTGGTTTTAAATTGGTCATATATTGTTCGGCCAATTTTGCCACATAACGCGCCAATTGACGAGAAGTTCCATCCACTTCACCGCCATAAAAACGCATACTGTTACGTTCTTTTTCAGTAGTTAGCACAGAAATGGCTTCAGAAAAAATTCTGAAAGTACTGTTGTCAATAACCCCATCAATTCCTTCAATATTGCCAATCATATCATTGTTTAACACAGCGATAATGTCCCAATTGTTTTCTTTTGCATATTTTGCCATAATTTTTCCGCCGTACAAACCCTGTTCTTCACCCGACAAACCCACATAAATAACGGAAACAGGAAATTTATACTTGCTTAAAACGCGTGCAGCTTCAATGGCCCCCGCCAATCCGGTTGCATTGTCGTTTGCGCCTGGTGAATCTGACGTAAAATTATTGACATCAGAAACGCGGGAATCTATATCGCCAGCCATAATTACATAACGGTTTGGATAGGTAGTGCCTCGCTGAATTGCCATCACATTAACCACTCTGGTATCTGTAACAATTCGGCTACCGTCGGCTTTCACCAAATCACCCAAATAACTTACTTCCAGACAGTTATTGCAATTTTTTGAAACTTCTTCAAAAGCAACTTTAACCCAACGACGTGCTGCGCCAATTCCTCTGGTTTTAGAAATAGTATCAGACAACGTATGTCTGGTTCCAAAATTCGCCAATTTTACGATGTCCTTTTCTAAGCGTTCTGCCGAAGGTGCCGTAGAAATTTCGATTAATATTTTATCTATTTCCGATTGTGAAAATCCGTTGGTGCTTAGGGCTAAAAAAAGCACAATCATTGTTAATTTTAATGTTTTCATTTTTTTATCAGATTATATTTTCAAAAATTATATACTCATGTTTTCTTTATTTAAACTATAAAATTCAATCGAAATTTGCGTTAGGGGTTGAAGGGGAAAACCTTTTTGCGCTTTTTAGGCGCAAAAAGTTTGGAACGAAAGACCCGACCGCCTTTTCGGCGGGAACGCCCACCGAAATGGCGTACAGGCCCAAATTAATTTTTATTGAATTAGTTTCAGAATTTGACAAAATGAATTAAATATTTTCTAAGGTACTTACCACCATTTCAAGCATTTCTTCGGTAAAATCGAGATGGGTAACCATACGCAATTTGCCTTGTCCCATAGAAATTAATGAAATTCCTGCTTTTTTTAATCGGTTCATAAAATCTTCTTCATTAATGGAATCGATTACGTTAAAAATAATAATATTGGTTTCAATAGGCTCCACATATTTTACCAATTTACAATTTTGAAGCGCCACGCCAATCACTTTGGCGCGGGTATGATCGATGGCCAAACGATCGATATGGTTGTCCAACGCATAAATTCCGGCAGCCGCCAAATAACCGACCTGACGCATAGCGCCACCAAATATTTTGCGAATTCTCAAGGCCTTTTGAATATGAAGTTTTGAACCTAACAACACAGAACCAACGGGCGCTCCCAAACCTTTGGACAAGCAAACCGAAATGGTGTCGAAAACTTGACCATATTGTTTTGGCGTTTCATTTTTAGCGACCAGGGCGTTAAATATTCGTGCGCCGTCTAAATGAAATGCCAAATTATGATCCGTACAAATTTTCTTAATTTTCAACAATTCTTCATAATCCCAACAAGCGCCACCGCCTTTATTGGTGGTATTTTCCACAACAACCAAACTCGCCCAAGGTACGTGAATGTCGGCTCGCCCAGAAACGGCATCAAACAATTGTTTTGCGGTGAACATTCCGCGATTACCATCAATTAAATGAGAGGTAACTCCAGAATTAGCTGCAGCACCGCCACCTTCAAAATTGTAGACATGTGCCCATTTATCGCAAAACATTCTATCACCGTGCTGCGTGTGAAGTTTAATCGCAGTTTGGTTTGCCATAGTTCCCGAAGGAAAAAATAAGGCATCTTCCATACCAAACATTTTCGCAATTTTTACTTGTAATTTATTAACTGTTGGGTCGGTTTTAAAAACATCGTCACCAACTTCAGCCTCCATCATTGCTTTTAGCATTCCTTTGGTTGGCTTGGTTACGGTGTCGCTTATTAAATTTATTTGCATGATTTAAATTTGAGATTTATTAATTTATATAGGTTTTGAAATTTTAATTAAATCCTTCATTGCTGTCTTTTCTTGTGCGAATATATATTCTTTCATTTTGTCATTTGTGATTTTTGTTACATCAAGTTCCAGTTTTTCACATTTCAGAAGAAAAAAGATTTTACCCAAAAATAGCATTATTAGTTTAAATGAAATGATAGACAATCAAATTTATTTGCAAAGTTTAAAAATGAAAAGGTATTTTTGTAATTCTAAATAAAATAATGATTACAAACGAACATATCAGTAAATTACAGGAACGCATTGGCAGGATAAAGAAGTATCTTGAAATCGATAAAAAAGTCATTGAAATTTCGAACGAGGAAGAACTTACCGGAAATCCGTCTTTTTGGAACAATCCAAGAGAGGCTGAAATAGTGATGAGAAATCTTCGATTCAAAAAAAAATGGGTGGAAGATTTTAATTCCATCTTAACCAATTTTGATGAAGTTTCTGTGTTATTGGATTTTTATGCGGAAGGTGAAGCGACCGATAAAGAAGTTGAGCAACAATATGACACCACAATTTCTTTGCTGGAAGACCTGGAATTTAAAAATATGCTTTCTGATGAAGGCGATAATTTAAGTGCCGTGCTTCAAATTACTGCCGGAGCGGGCGGTACTGAAAGCTGTGATTGGGCGCAAATGTTGATGCGTATGTACTTGATGTGGGCAGAAAGCAAAAAATATAAAGTTAAAGAGTTAAATTTTCAGGAAGGCGATGTTACCGGAATTAAAACGGTTACCATAGAAATAGAAGGCGAATTTGCTTTTGGTTACTTAAAAGGCGAAAATGGTGTGCACCGATTGGTTAGAATTTCACCGTTCGACAGCAATGCAAAACGCCATACTTCATTTGCCTCGGTTTATGTTTATCCGCTGGTTGATGACAGTATAGAAATTGAAATAAACCCCGCTGATATTGAAATTATAACTTCACGCTCAAGCGGTGCAGGTGGCCAAAATGTGAATAAGGTGGAAACAAAAGTACAGCTTACGCATAAACCGACTGGCATACAACTATCTTGTTCGGAAACACGCTCACAACACGAAAACAGAGAACGTGCCCTGCAAATGCTGAAATCGCAATTGTATGAAATTGAATTGAAAAAACAGCAGGAAGCCAGAAGCGATATAGAAGCCGGAAAAATGAAGATTGAATTTGGTTCACAAATTAGAAACTATGTTTTGCACCCCTATAAATTGGTGAAAGATGTGAGAACCGGATATGAAACAGGAAACGCGGAAGCTGTTTTGAATGGCAATTTAGACGGTTTTATAAAAGCCTATTTAATGCAACAAGGACAAAAAGAGACTAAAAATGAACTATAAAATTGATACCATTATCTTCGATTTAGGAGGCGTGTTGGTAGACTGGAAACCTGAATATTTGTACAGAAAAGTGTTTAACGGCAATGAAAAAAAAGTGCAATGGTTTTTAAATAATGTTTGCACAAGCGCCTGGAATGCGGAACAGGATGGCGGCAGAACCATTGAAGAAGCTGAAAATATTAAAATCGCGGAATTTCCCGAACATGAAGATTTAATTCGACTATTTTACAACCAATGGCACCAAATGTTTTCTGGGCCCATTGAAGAAAATGTGGCTTTGTTTAAAACGTTAAAAGCTTCAGGAAATTATAAAATTTATGCACTTACAAACTGGAGCGCCGAAAAATGGGATTTGGCATTGGAATTATTTCCATTTTTTCACTATTTTGATGGCGTGGTGGTTTCCGGGCAAGAAAAGATGCGAAAACCCTATCCGGAAATTTACAATCTCATTTTAGATAAATTTGCCATCAACCCAGAAAACGCGATATTTATTGATGACAATGAAGAAAATGTCATTGCTTCAAAAGCTTTAAAATTGCACGGAATTCATTATAAATCTCCCCAACAACTGTTGAATGAATTAAAATCACATAAAATCATCTTCTAATTTTTTGTGATTAAAACTGCAATTTTCGTAATAATTAGTAATTTTTATTAGTCAAAGCGTTGTTTATTAACAATAATGTGTATTTTTACCCTTATGAAAAACGATGTTATTCGTTAAATTAACGATTAATTTAAGCTATGAATCTTAAAATAAGTTTTTTTCTATGAGAAGACTATTACTATTAACGCTAATTGTATTTACCCCAATACTCAGTTTTAGCCAATCGAATAATAACCCAACTTACACCATTTCAGGAAAAATAATTGATGCAGCTTCTAAAAAACCATTAGAAGATGCTACTATTATTTTTAAAAGTATCGATTCCAATCATATAAAATTTGGGGGTATCACTAACCAAAAGGGCAATTTTTCTATTGATGTTGAAAAAGAAACCTACAACGTTTCTGTGGAATTTATTTCTTATGAAACAAAAAATCTGAACATTTCCGCAATTACCAGAGATATAAATTTAGGCGTTATTGAGATGGAGTTGGATATGGAAATGCTTAATGAGGTTGAAATAATAGGCGAAAAAAAGACACTGGAACTAAAACCCAACAAAATTGTTTTTAATGTGGGAAAAGATATTTCCACAGCCGGAAGCACTGCAACAGATATTTTAAATAATATTCCATCCGTATCTATTGATCCCGATGGAGAAATTACGTTGAGAGGACAAGGAAATGTTACGGTGATGATTAATGGGAAAATTTCTTCTATGACCAAATCAGAAGCTTTAAAATCCATTCCGGCCGGTTCTATCGAAAAAATTGAAGTCATTGCAAATCCGGGTGCTAAATACAAAGCATCATCACTGGCCATTATAAATATCATTCTTAAAAAAGGAAAAGATGAAGGTTTAAACGCATCTGTAACTGCCACTGGTGGCTTTAAAGATTATTATGGCGGATTGTTAACGCTAAATTATAAGTCGAAAAAAGTAAATTTTTATACAAACACTTCATACTTCCACAGAAATAGGATTTTGGTTGCCAATTATGAAAATGAGTATTTCACAAACAATATAACAACCTCATTATTAAATGAATATAGTGAAAATAACAACAAAGATGATGTGTTTTATAACACGTTTGGCGCAGATTTTTATATTACGGATAAAACAACGCTATCAACAAGCATTAACTATTCAAACATCAATAACAACAGCCAAACTTTAACGACTTCTGATTTTTTTAACGCAGCTAAAATAAAAATATCAGACAATACTCGAAATTATTTTAGAAAATTAGATGATGAAATTATTGAGTATATTGTTGATTTTGAGCATAATTTCAATAAAGAAGGACAAACATTAAAATCGTCATTTACCTATTCAACAGATTTAGAAAAGTACACAAACAATTCAGCCAATACCAATTCGGCCTTTACTAATGAAAATTTTATTGAAGAAAACAACTTAAAAAATAAAATATTCGATATTTCATTTGCGAATCCAATAAGTAAAACAGGAGCCTTTACTTTGGGTTATCATCATGAAAATGGAGAAGTACCATTTACCTACACAGGAACAACAAATAATAATATTACTTACTCAGATAAAGTGCACGCCGTATTTTTAGATTTTGAAAATCAAGGTGAGAAATTGTATTACGGAATTGGTTTACGAGGCGAATATGAAGAAACTACCGTTGCTTACCAAACGCTAAACACAAAACAAGACAAAAAGTACAACGATATCTTCCCTTCCGCAGCAATTATGTATAATTTTGATGATGTGCACAATATAACTTTAAGTTATTCAAGAGGTATACAAAGACCCGGTTATTATGAATTACAGCCCTTTGAACAAAAATTTAGTGAAACTTACTCTTACATTGGGAATCCGGGTTTAAATCCAATTTATACAGATGCCACTACTTTAAGTTTTATGTATTATGGCAGCAAATTCACCTTTTCGCCTTCATTAATATTTAATAGATATAATGACTACATGGAACTCATAACTTATGAAAGCGGACAACAGATAAATGGGGTGAATAAAATTATTACGTCCCCAGTAAATGTGGGAAAAGTTGACTATTATGCCATTGATATAACCACAACTTATAAACCAACACAAATTTTAAACTTTACAGGAAATATAAATCTTTACAATTTTGACCAATCCGGAACTTATGAAATTGTGAATTTAGCTAATGAAACCATTATTAAAGATTACAATCATACAAGTTTTAATGGTGCATTCAGTTTATTGACACAATTAAAAATGCCAAAAGCATTTGATTTTCAGTTGAATGCGAAACATTTTTTAATTTCCGAAGGAGCCTATTCTACAAGAAAAGCTTATACTTACGCAAGTGCCGCCATCAATAAAGATTTGTTTGATAAGGATGCTTCTATCAGTTTAACGGTTGATGATATTTTTAAATCGAACAAAACTGACAGGGATCGATTTGGCAAAAACTATTTTTCAAAAAGCATGATAGAAAATAAATACCGAACAATTTTATTGTCTTTTACGTACCGATTCAACCAAAGTAAAAAGGACAGAAAAATCGATTTTGGAAAAAAAGAAATGAAACCAAATTACTAATCGTTATTTTTGGACAAATTAAATTTATGAAACGAGCCATAACAAATTTTGATACACAGTAGAGTGATTAATGGCGAACTGCATCTGTACCAATAAAAAATAAAATATAACAGATGAAAATTTATCACAATCCGCGTTGCGGAAAAAGCCGGAAAGGTTTGGCAATTTTACAGGAATCTAAATTGCCCTTTGAAATTATCAATTACCTTGAAACACCGCTTTCAACAACCGAATTAACTGAAATTATTAAATTATTGGGCATTCCTCCTATTGATTTGGTTCGAAAAAATGAAGCCATCTGGAAAGAAATTTACAAAGGGAAAAATCTGTCTGATTCAGAAATTATTACGGCAATGGTAAAAAATCCAAAACTTATTGAAAGACCAATTGTAATTCGTAATAACAAAGCCGTAATTGGCCGCCCGCCCGAGATCATTAAATCTATTTTATAAATTTTATGAGTTCCTTAACAGTGTTAAATTAATAGAAATTCAACAATACTTGATCCATTATTTAGATTATTTATTTTATAATTAACTCATATTCTGTGATTTAAATAATTTTTAAATGGATAATAAACATCTTTAAAACTTTCCAATTCCCTTCACAGTCGTTAACACTAGTTAACATAAAAATACTGTGCCAACATGTATCTTTGTGCCAAAATTAACCTATAAAATCATTCATGAAAAAAAGTATATTATTATTACTAATAAGCATTTTTACATTAAGTCTGTCAGCGTCAAATAACGATCCTCTTGAAAAAATTATGTTAACGGGAAAAGTTATTGACAATGACACCAAACAACCTTTAGAATATGCCACCATCGTCATCAAATCTTTAGATGGCAAAATTATAACCGGCGGTATCACAGACACCAAGGGAGAATTTAGCATTCAAGTTACAAAAGGCGTTTATGATATTTCCATCGAATTTATTTCATTTAAAACTAAAACCTTCAAAAGAAAAGAAATTGCCGGCAATACCGATTTAGGCACAATTACCTTGGATGTTGATGCCCAAACCTTAAATGAAGTGGTGGTTATTGCCGAAAAAAGCACTGTAGAAATTCGGTTAGACAAAAAAATATACAACGTTGGTAAAGATATGACCGTAAAAGGTGGAACTGCAAGCGATGTTTTGGACAATGTACCATCTGTTTCAGTAGATGTTGAAGGAAATGTGAGCTTGCGTGGCAGTGAAAACGTACGAATTTTAATCAACGGAAAACCATCGGGTTTGGTTGGGATGAGCAGTACAGACGCCTTACGTCAATTGCCGGCAGATGCGATTGAAAAAGTGGAAGTAATCACAAGTCCGTCTGCGCGTTACGATGCCGAAGGAACTGCAGGAATCTTAAATATCATCCTTAGAAAAGGAAAAGCAAATGGTTTTAATGGTTCTGTTTCTACTTCTGCAGGAATTCCAGATAATTATGGTCTTTCAGCCAATTTAAATTTCAGAACAAACAAAGCAAATTATTTCGCGAGCGGCGGATATAATTACAGAAACGCTCCGGGCAGCTCAAAAAGCGATGTAACGTATTTAAATCCTCTCTTTGACCAACCAAAATACAGAAATGAAACTAGAGATTACGATCGAAAAAACGATAGCTACAATGCCCGATTTGGAACAGAATATTTTTTAACTGACAAAACTTCTTTGACCGGAACTATTTTATATCGCGAATCTGATGGTGATGATTTGTCAACAAATATAAGCAAGGGATACGATGTCAATAAAATTTTGACCCAAACCAATACGCGAAGTGAACTCGAGAATGAAAAGGATATCACTAAAGAATATGCTTTAAACTTTATGCACGATTTTAATAAAGACGGACATAAATTAACGTTGGATTTTCAATATGAAAATAGCACCGACAATAGCAGTGCGTTTATTTCCGACAACTATCCAGAAAGAAATTTCACCGACAATGAAACTAAAAATATTTTAATTAAAGGCGATTATGTTCTGCCAATTGGGGAAAATTCTCAATTTGAATTTGGGTTTAACACCAATTTAAATAAATTAAATTCTGATTATCTGGTTGAAGAACTTAATACCGACACCAATCAATTTGAAAATAATACCAATTTTTCGAATACGTTGGATTTTGAACAAAATGTATTTGCAGTTTATTCTCAATATGGAAATAAAGTTAATAAATTTTCTTATTTACTTGGTTTAAGAATGGAAAACACCGACAGAAAAATTAGCTTGTTGCAAACCAATGAAAATTTCGACAAAAACTTCACTGAATTTTTCCCTACAGTTAATTTAGGATTGGAGTTTAGTGATTCGGAAAGCATAACTTTAGGATATAACAGAAGGTTAAGCCGTCCGCGCCACTGGTTTTTAAATCCGTTCGAATCACGTACCAGCCAAACCTATGTCAGAACAGGAAATGTTAATTTAGATCCAACCTATACAAATGCATTTGATTTGGGTTATTTAAAACGATGGGAAAAATTAACGTTGAATTCTTCTCTTTACTATCAACATGCCATTAACAACATTGAAATGGCACAAAAAGAGGAGTTTAGAAACATAAATGGTGTTGAAACACTCGTAATTATTACCACTCCCATAAATTTAAGTTCGCAAGACCGTTATGGTTTTGAATTTACCACCAATTACAATCCGATAAAATGGTGGAGAATCACCAACAGTTTCAACTTTTTTAAATCTGTAACAAGTGGAGATTATAATGGAATAAGTTATGATTCTGATAATGTAAGTTGGTTTACCCGATTGAATTCAAGAATTTCTTTACCTGGCGGAATAGATTGGCAAACCAGCGGTATGTATATGGGCCCTTCCGAAAGTGCACGTTCCAAAAGAAAAGGAATGGTGAGTTTAAATTTAGCGTTCAGTAAGGATGTTTTAAAAGAAAAAGGTACTTTATCTCTAAATGTGAGTGACTTGCTAAACACCCGGAAACGAGAATC
>JAWOHJ010000072.1:0-2969 GCA_046485225.1 Lutibacter sp.
CATTATTGATATAGCATTTTAAAACAAATTTTTTATAAAATATTTCTGTTTGGCAGCGTTTTAATTCGGTTTTTACTACTTTCATAAAAAATTAAACAACAATGCAACAAAAGCCGAAATTTGAAACGATTGCCATTAAAAGCACTGAAAATAAATATAGCGATTCAGCGCCGGTAAGCACGCCCATTTATTTGTCAAGCACTTATATACGTAACAGCGACGGTTCTTATATGAACGATTTTGTGTATTCACGTTCCAACAATCCGAACCGCGCCATTGTTGAGGAAAGCATTTCCATGCTTGAAAACGGCAAACATGCCTATGCTTTTTCTTCAGGGATGGCAGCTGTTAGTGCTGTTTTTCAAAGTTTAAAGAGCGGAGATCATATTCTTTTGCCTGACGATATATATTTTGCCATAAAAAAGTTGATGGAAGAGGTTTTTAAACGTTGGAATTTATCTTACGATTTGGTTGATATGTCAACTCTTGAATCCGTTAAAAAAGCCGTAAAACCGAATACTGCGTTGATTTGGGTGGAATCACCATCGAATCCGCAATTAAAATTGAGCGATATTGCTGAAATTGCAGAAATTGCGCATCAAAATAAGGCAATTTGTGCTGTTGACAACACCTGGCTGACGCCCGTTTTTCAAAATCCGTTAAATCTTGGGGCCGATATTGTGGTGCATTCTACCACCAAATATTTTGGCGGACATAGTGATGTTATCGGTGGTTGTGTTGTTATGAATGATGAAATAATTGCCGAAAAAATTAAAAATATTCAAATTTTATCGGGAGCAGTTCCTGCACCTTTCGATTGCTGGCTGATTGCAAGGGGAATTCAAACGCTTCATTTACGCATTAAAAAACAGAGTAAAAATGCGATGAAACTGGCCAAATATTTGGAAAACCATACAAAGATTGAAAAAGTCAATTATCCTGGTCTTAAAAGCCATCCGCAACATTTATTGGCAAAAAAGCAACAAAAAAAAGGATTTGGTGCCATGCTCTCCGTTTTAATTAAAGGCAGCGAAATTGAAACTACCGCAATAGCATCAAAATTAAATTATTTTACGCTTGCCACAAGTTTGGGCGGTGTTGAAAGTTTGGTGGAGCACCGCAAATCGGTTGAGGGAGCGGACAGTCCGACACCTTATAATTTATTGAGAATTTCTGTTGGAATTGAACATATTGACGATTTGATTGCTGATTGGGAAAATGCCTTATCAATGGATAAATGAAGTTTTTAACGGTAAAAGTTTTTATAGCAGAAAGGAATGATTTATAAAACTCTTTTAAAGGTCCCGTCATTTATTTTATAAAGCTATTTTTCAATCTTTATATTTTTTGTTTTATGGGATTTATAAACTTCTTCCTTATAAATTGGCAAGGTAAATTTAATTGAGGTTCCTTTAACAGCATTGTTTTCAATCCATATTTTTCCGCTATTTTTTTGGATAAAATCATTGCAAATCACCAAACCCAAGCCAGTTCCTCTTTCATTGTCCGTTCCTGGTTTTGATTCGTGCAAATCCGATTTAAATAATTTGTTTTTAACTTCCTCGGTCATTCCAATCCCATTATCCGAAACGGTGATTTCTATAAAATTATCCACCGGAATAGAGTAAATTTCAATTTTACCATTCTTTTCAGTATATTTAAGAGCATTCGAAAGCAAATTTCTTAAAACAACCTCTAGCATATTTTTATCTGCAAATGCATAGGATTCATTTGTGTGAAATGAGTTTATCGAAATATTTTTTAGTTGGGCTGAATCACCAACCTGATTGATGATCGCATCACAAATTGTAGAAATTTTGCATGGAATCGGATTAAATACAATTTGATTGGAATTGCTTCTCGCCCAATTTAACAAATTTTCCAATAAATTATAAGTATTCCTTGCCTGAAAATACATGCTGGAAATCAATTTTTCAGATTTTTCAACATCTAGGTTTCTAATCTTATTTTTTAAAAGTTCTGTAAACCCCAAAATAGAATTAAAAGGGCTTTTTAAATCGTGCGCTATGATGGAAAAAACCAAATCTTTTGTGGCAATGGCCGTCTCAAGTTCTTTTGTTCTTGATAAAATTGTGTTTTCCAGTTCTAAATTATAATCGGAAATGTATTTGTACAATTCATTTTTGAACACCAAACCAACAAACTTACGGTTTTCACCAACAGGCAATACGTCTGTTTTAGCGGTATCCATTTTAAGAATTGTCTCTTCAACAGAAAGCTCAGAATCAACCAATTCCTTAATGGTAAGGCAGTCGATAATTAAAGTTTTTGGATTGTGGGCAATATCATTGGTTGTTAAAACGCCATAAAATTGATCTTCATCATCTTGGGCGACAACGGCTAAATGCTCTAGTACCTGATTTTTAATAGCATTTATGCCTGAATATGGATTTACGATTAGAAAATCCCTTCTTATAAAATGCGCTATTTTCATGATTTAAGTGTTACGCTTCTTCAACTACTGTAAAGGATATGTTAACTTTAAAATCAACTTTTATAATTTCTTTTTCTGAAACATAAGGAAATACATTAGCCTCTAATATTCTCAATATTTTCTCTTTTGACATTTTGGCCAGAATTCGTTTATTGACAAATACACAGTCCACATTGCCGTGGTTAGAATCAATAATTTCAAAACCATTTGGAATCAATAAGTCGAAGGATTTTGAAATCCCTGCTTTACCGTGTGGAGAATTTTTTCCTAGCACCAAGATTTCTTCAAATGGCGGCAATTTAATTTCTTCAAAACTTAAGGTTACGGAATATTTTATGTTGTTTTTCATTTTTTGTTTGTTTGGTTAATTTAGCAAATATAAATATACAGATTATTATTTTAATTTTTGCAAAATTGATAAATTGAATGTTTCTTAATTGGTTTTTATTTAGGAATCGGCAATATTTTATACTAAATAACCAATTAATGTAACTTTTGTTACAATCGTAAATTA
>JAWOHJ010000092.1:0-5596 GCA_046485225.1 Lutibacter sp.
CATTTGGCAGTTGAAGGCATTGCGGAGAAGCGCTGCACCAAAGAAAGAAAACACCTTTTGATTAGCAGCCGGGTAGATTCGGCCAATCTTTTGTTTGAAAAAGTGAAAGAACTCCATCCAAATTTAAAAGGATTTATTTCAGCTTCAGGAATTGGCTATTACGGCGCCATAACATCCGAAAAAATTTACAATGAAAATGATGCAGCCGGACGTGATTTTGTAAGTGCCATTTGCAAAGTTTGGGAAAAAGCCGCGAACCAATTTAATAAAATAAACATAAGAACCGTCATTTTAAGAACCGGCGTTGTGCTTTCCAAAGAAGGCGGCGCCTTGGAAAAACTAAGTCAGCCCATAAAAATGGGCGTTGGCGCCGCACTTGGAAGCGGCGAACAATACATTCCCTGGATTCATTTGGAAGATTTATGCAAAATGTATCTTTTCGCCATTGAAAATGAAGAATTTAAAGGGATTTACAATGCCGTTGCGCCAGAACATCTCACCAACAAATCGCTCACAAAAATCATTGCCAATAAACTTAAAAAGCCATTATGGCTGCCAAATATTCCCGCTTTTGTGATGAAATTGATCTTGGGAAAAATGGCCGTAATCATCTTGGAAGGAAGTCGTGTTTCTTCTGAAAAAATTATGGCGACAGGTTTTAAATTCAACTATCCGAATATTAAAGAAGCGCTTGATAATTAAAATCTTCCTGGTTAAAATAAACAAAAAAGCCTCCAAAATTGGAGGCTTTTACATGTTATTTAAATAAAAATTATTATTCTTTCACTTCTTCAAAGTCAACATCTTCTACGTGGTCTTTTTCATTTTTTGCTTGACCATTTCCGGCATCACCTGTTGGAGCACCTTGTGTATCTTGTTCTGCTTTGTACATTTCTTCGCTGGCTACTTTCCAGGCTTCATTAATTTTTTCCATTGCAGCATCAATTTGTGCAATATCTTTTGTTTCATGAGCTTTCTTCAAATCAACAAGCGCAGCTTCAATTGGTTCTTTTTTATCGGCCGATAATTTTTCTCCAAACTCTTTTAATTGTTTTTCTGTTTGGAAAATCATAGAATCTGCAGCATTTATTTTTTCGGCAGTTTCTTTGGCTTTTTTATCAACTTCAGCATTTGCTTCCGCATCAGCTTTCATTTTTTTGATTTCATCTTCTGTCAATCCTGAAGAAGCTTCAATTCTGATATCGCGTGTTTTTCCTGTTGCTTTATCACCGGCAGTTACGTGAATAATACCATTGGCATCAATATCAAAAGTAACTTCAATTTGAGGTGTTCCTCTTTGTGCAGGCGGAATGCCGTCTAAATGGAAACGTCCAATTGTTTTGTTGTCGGCTGCCATAGCGCGTTCACCTTGCAACACGTGAATTTCTACGGATGGCTGATTGTCGGCTGCCGTTGAAAACACTTGTGATTTTTTGGTTGGAATGGTTGTATTGGCTTCAATTAACTTGGTCATTACATTTCCCATAGTTTCAATACCCAATGAAAGAGGTGTAACGTCTAACAACAATACATCTTTCACATCACCCGATAAAACACCTCCTTGAATGGCTGCGCCAATGGCAACAACCTCATCAGGATTTACCCCTTTTGAAGGCGATTTTCCGAAGAATTTTTCCACAGCTTCCACAACCGCAGGAATACGGGTTGATCCACCTACCAAAATAATTTCATTGATATCACCGGTTGTTAAACCTGCACCTTTTAGTGCGGTTCTACAAGGCTCAATAGTTCTTTTGATCAAATCATCAATCAATTGTTCAAACTTTGCTCTGGTTAAACTGCGAACCAAATGTTTTGGGCCACTTGCAGTGGCAGTTACATAAGGCAGGTTAATTTCGGTAGTTGCTGTTGATGACAATTCAATTTTAGCTTTTTCAGAAGCTTCTTTCAAACGTTGCAACGCCATTGGATCTTTACGCAAATCAATACCTTCTTCAGCATTGAATTCTGCAGCCAACCAGTCAATAATTTTTTGGTCAACGTCATCACCACCCAAATGCGTATCGCCATCGGTTGACAATACTTCAAATACACCATCACCCAATTCTAAGATGGAAACGTCATGCGTACCTCCACCAAAGTCAAAAACAACTATTTTTTGATCGATTCCTTTTTTATCCAAACCATAAGCCAATGCCGCAGCAGTAGGCTCGTTAATAATACGGCTCACTTTAAGTCCGGCAATTTCTCCGGCTTCTTTGGTGGCCTGACGCTGTGCGTCGTTAAAATAAGCAGGCACCGTTACAACGGCTTCCGTTACTTCTGTTCCTAAATAATCTTCAGCAGTTTTCTTCATTTTTTGAAGAATCATTGCTGATATTTCTTGTGGCGTGTACAATCTTCCGTCGATATCAACACGTGGCGTGTCATTATCTCCTTTGACAACTTTATATGGTACGCGCTCTGCTTCCATTTTAGATTCAGAATATTTGTTTCCCATAAAACGTTTAATCGAATAAACAGTTTTTAAAGGATTTGTAACAGCCTGACGTTTAGCAGGATCACCCACTTTTCTTTCTCCACCTTCAATAAATGCTACAATAGAAGGTGTTGTTCTTTTTCCTTCTGCATTAGGAATTACCACTGGCTCATTTCCTTCCATTACGGAAACACATGAATTGGTTGTTCCTAAATCTATTCCTATAATTTTTCCCATGACTCTATGCTATTTAATTTTTTGTTTTTTAAACTCTGATTTACGGTATTCAATGATTATGCCATTGCAAATATTATGTCAAGTTGTCATAATTATGTGTAGGCTTGGTTCATAATTGTCACCGAAACCGCTTCAAATACCATAATTTTTATAAAGATGATTGGGATATAACGCAATGCTATATATTTGCATACTTGTTTAAAAAACGATAAAGATGGAGTGTATTTCGATTTTTGATATGTTAAAGATAGGAATCGGTCCGTCGAGTTCTCATACTTTAGGGCCGTGGCGTGCTGCGGAAAGATGGATCAATCACCTTAAAAAAGAGGATAATTTCACGAAAGTCACTTCCATAAAGGTCGATTTATACGGCTCGCTTTCCTTAACCGGAAAAGGCCACGCATCCGATTTGGCCATATTGTTGGGATTGGCAGGGGAAGATCCTGAAACCATTCCTACAGATGAAATCATTCCCATCACCAACGACATACAAGCCTTTAAGAAAATAAATTTTGGCGGCGCTCAAACAATTGATTTCGACCCGGAAGCTGACATTATTTTTAATCGGGAATTTTTGCCCTTTCATGCAAACGGCATTAAATTCAGGGCATTTGAAAATGGAATGGAAATTTCTTCGGATACTTATTATTCCATCGGAGGCGGATTTGTGGTACGGGAAGAACTGATTCACGCCAAAGCAAACATCAAAATCCACAAAACATTTCCGTATCCGATACAAATTGCCAAAGAACTGGAGTATTATTGCACACAACAAAACCTAAAAATATCAGAAATTGTGCTGGAAAACGAAAGATCGCTGAGAAGCGACCAGGAAATTGACCACCAGATAAATCGCATTTGGGACACCATGCTCGAATGCATGTATATTGGCTGCCACACGCCGGGAACACTTCCGGGCGGACTGAAGGTAAGGCGTCGCGCCTTCGACATTCATGAAAAATTACACGTTGATTTTGTTTATCATTCTCCTGAAGAATGGCTGCAAAGTATCCGGAAAACGGAGGTGAAGTTTCGGGAAATACTAAAATGGGTAAGTTGTTTGGCTTTAAGCGTGAATGAAGTGAACGCTTCCTTGGGAAGGGTTGTCACCGCGCCAACAAATGGAAGCGCAGGCGTGATTCCTGCCGTTTTAATGTATTATATGGTGATTGAAAACCATCAGGCAAATTTTGAACATGTGAAACAATTTTTATTGGTGGCCGGAGAAATAGGAAGCATTTTTAAAAAAGGCGCTACCATTTCAGCAGCAATGGGTGGTTGTCAGGCAGAAATTGGCGTTTCATCGGCTATGGCTGCTGGCGCATTGACTGAATTGATGGGCGGAAGTCCGGAACAAGTGCTCATGGCCAGTGAAATTGCGATGGAACATCATTTAGGATTGACCTGTGATCCCATTGGCGGTTTGGTGCAAATTCCTTGTATAGAACGCAACGCGATGGGCGCCATAAAAGCCATTCATGCGGCTGAGCTGGCATTGGAATCGGATGCAGTAAACGCCAAAGTGCCGCTGGATAAGGTAATAGCAACGATGTGGGAAACGGCAAAAGACATGAACTCAAAATACAAAGAAACTTCAGAAGGCGGTTTGGCCGTAAGCGTAAACATATCAGATTGTTAACGAAAACTTATGTTTTATCAAAATTATTTTTTAACTTTAAGTAGCAAATTCTATTTTTAATTAAAAAATTGTAATCATGAGCAAATTCGATGAAAAAATCGCACTTTATCAAAGTGAAATGAAGAAATTGGGTCTTAAATTTGATGCCGATTTATTAACAAAAGTAACAAAAGGCTTAGGGCCTTCCATTTACAAAGCAGATGCTGAAACTGTTTCCGCTTCGGATAAAAAGGAACTGGAAACATTGAAAAAAAACTTTTTAATGAAAAAATTAGGATTGCCTGACAGTCCGAAATTAGACCACGCAGTTGAAAATGTCATTGAAAAGGTAGGAAAATCAAACAGAAATAAATATAGGGCTATTGTTTATTATGAATTGGTAAAAGAATTAGGCCAAGAAGGTAAATACAATTAATATTTAAAAAAGAAACCCGCAAATTGCGGGTTTTCTTAAATCATTTCTTGAATTTTAAGCTTGAAGTATTTTAAAGTATTGAACTAATCCAACTCTTCTTCTTCACTTTCTTCATCGGCAATATCTTCAACATCACTGTCAAATACATCATCAAAATTATCTTCCTCTGCATCGTAGTCTTCCATGGTTTCTTCCAGTTTCAAACTAATTTTAACAAGATATATGGTGTCTTCAAAACTCACTTCTACCGCCCTAACGGTTTCGCCTTTGGCGTTTTTAAACGTAATGATGTCTTTGTATCCGTAACCTGTTGGGAATTTTTCCACCAACAAATCCAATATTTCACTGGTTAATTTACTATAATCTACTATTACTCTTTTCATAAACTGCAACTACATATTTAACAAATATGCAAAAATTAACGGCACAACAATGGTTGCGTCTGATTCTATTATAAATTTTGGGGTATTGATATCTAATTTTCCCCAGGTTATTTTTTCATTTGGAACCGCCCCCGAATACGATCCGTAACTTGTGGTAGAATCGGAAATCTGGCAGAAATAACTCCAAAACGGAGTGTCTGTACGCTCTAAATCTTGATACAGCATTGGAACCACACAAATAGGGAAATCGCCTGCAATTCCGCCGCCTATTTGAAAAAATCCAATACCGTTTTCTGAATTTTCGGTATACCAATCGGCCAGGAAAGTCATATATTCAATCCCCGATTTCATGGTGCTTGCTTTAAGTTCTCCTTTTAATACATAGGAGGCAAAAATATTTCCCATGGTGCTGTCTTCCCAACCCGGAACAACCATTGGCAAATTGGCTTGCGCAGCAGCAATCATCCAACTGTTTTTTGGAT
>JAWOHJ010000096.1:0-3160 GCA_046485225.1 Lutibacter sp.
CTCGCACGGCGCCGCGCACCACACAGGCCCGCTCCGCGACGATGGCTCCGGGAGTCACGCCGGTCTGCACCGGGTCGGGGCCGGTGAAGAGGAACGCGGTGGCGTTGGCGAAGGCGGTCGGCTGGGTGGTCGGCAACGGCGGCGCGATCGTGGCTGGATCGGGCGGCAGTTCGCCCGCGGCTCTGCTTAGCCGGAAGTAAGCGGCGGCCTGCGTGGCCTCGACGGTGAGCACCAAACGGCCGTTGAGCTCGGTCGGGGCTTCCGCCACCGCCGACCAGGAGGCTGGTCCGGCCAGGGTGTCGGCGCGCTCGAGGTGGAAGGTTGGGCTGGCCCACGAGATCGCCACCCGGTCGGCGGCCACCTGCAGGATCTCCAGTTGGTTCTGGGCCCGAAGCCCTGGCGGCAGCGTGCCGAGGAGGAGCAGGGAAACGAGTTGTGCCAGGGCACCGCGGAGCCGACGAAAGAAGAATCCCTTAGGGGCCATTGCCGCAGGCTAAGGCGGTCTGTTCGCAGGGTCAAGCGGGATACCGCACGGGATACCGCGCGATAGGGCCAAACTTGTGGCAAGGTCGGGGGCGCGTGCGGTGGCCGACAGGTCGTGGACTGCGGCGTGCAGCGCCGCTTTCCATTGACGTCCGAGTTCTCGTGAAAGGGGTCGGTTCCGGAGTCAAGAGGGACATCCCCTTCGCCAATATCTGATGCTCCCTGTTGCACCGTCGCGCGTGTCGCAGGGGCCCAGGGAGGCATCAGCGCATGGCGGTTCCCGGTTCTTATTATGACACCGTATTGGACAGAGTTGGCGAAATTGATGAAGATTTGGCAGCCTTAAAAGATCTTGGAATTTTAGTTGACAGGGATGATGAAGGTTATTTATTACAAATTTTTACCAAACCGGTAACCGACAGACCGACACTCTTTTTTGAAATTATTCAAAGAAAAGGGGCGCAATCCTTCGGAAAAGGAAATTTTAAAGCCTTGTTTGAATCTATTGAAGCGGAACAAGCACGAAGAGGAACTTTGTAATTTTAAATTATTAGGAAAAGCTTAACGTCTTATATGTTAAGCTTTTACTATTTTTGGCGCGATAATTGTATTTTTAGAAAAACAATTCGTTATAAAACATACAAATGAAAAACATTATACATATTTTTATTTTTTTAATTGCATTTACTTCAATTGGGCAATCCGTTCAAAAAACAAATGGAAAATCAATTGAGCCTGTTTCAAAAATTAAAAATTCATCCCAAAATTTCGCCTTTCAAAAAGGAGAATGGCTGAAATTTAAAATGAGTTACAGCAATTTTTTAAATGCAGGTTTTTCAACAATGGAAGTAAGAGAAACCACAAATAACCAAAAAGAAGCGTTCCATATTCTTGGAAAAGGAAAGTCTACAGGGATTGTGAGTTTGTTTTTTAATGTAACAGACGATTATCAAACCTTCATATATAAAGAATCTTTGTTGCCGTATCGTTTCATCAGAAAAATTAATGAAGGCGGCTACACCAAAGATGAAGAAATCTTATTCAATCACGACAAAAAAGAAGCCACAGTAAAAAATCATAAACACAATACAGTAGATAAACATCCCATTGGTGAAGATATTCAGGACTTATTGTCATCATTGTATTTTCTGAGAAATCAAAATTTAACCAATCTTAAAGCTGGAGATCAAATTGAATTGAAAATGTTTCTCGATAAAGAAACCACCAATTTTAAACTTCATTTTCTAGGAAAAGAAGTGGTGAAAACGAAATTCGGAAAAGTTAATGCTTTAAAATTTAGACCGATGGTGCAAGCCGGACGTGTTTTTAAAGAACAAGAAAGTTTGACTATTTGGATAAGTGATGATGAAAACAAAATTCCTTTGCTTATTAAAGCATCGCTTGCTGTGGGTTCTCTGCGAGCAGATTTAGATCAATATAGAGGTTTAGCACATCCTTTTAACATAATTTTTTGAAATAAAATTGTATTTTCGCAATTCATTTGATGATTCAAATTTAATTGTTAAAATAGCTTACCTTGAAAAAATTATTTGCCCTTTTATTCGTTGTTTTAAGTATTGCCTGTAAAAATGAAAAACCTGAAGAACTTATAATACCTGAAAAAATTGTTTATGAATTTGGTTATCGGCTAAATGATTATACAGTCATTAATGATACCCTCAGATCAGGAGAAAACTTTGGGGAAATATTGTCCAGAAATAAAATTGGCGCCTCTAAAATACATGAGATTGTAACGAAAATAAAGGATTCTTTTAACATACGAAGTCTCAAAGCGGGCATACCTTATACCATTCTGGCTACTGAAGATTCCACCCAACAAGCACAAGTATTTATTTATAGGCAATCAAAAATTCTTTACACCATTATAGATTTTAAGGACTCTACAATTTTTGTAGTTAATGGAAAAAGACCTATCAAAACTAAAATCGCAACAGCATCAGGTTTAATTACCACACACCTTTCTCACGCTATCAAAAGCCAGGGATTAAGTCCCGATTTGACCTATAAAATGGCCGATGAAGTTTTTGCCTGGACCATTGATTTTTCCAAACTTCAAAAAAACGACAAATTCAAACTGGTTTATGAGCAATTTTACATTGAAGATACCATTCCGGTTGGAATAGGAAAAATTAAAGCTGCTTATTTTGAACATAATGACAAGCCTTTTTATGCCTTTAATTATAAAACAGATTCTACCAATAAAGCTTCTGAATATTACGATGAAAAAGCGAATATTATGCGTCGTCAGTTTTTAAAAATGCCTGTTAAATTCAGTAGAATATCTTCAAAATATAACCTAAAAAGGCGTATTGCCTATTACGGAAACAAAATTAAAGCACACAAAGGAACCGATTATGCCGCACCAATTGGAACGCCAATTGAAGCCACCGCAAATGGAACGGTAACAGAATCGCGTTATGCCGGCGGTAATGGAAATTACGTTAAAATTAGACATAACGGCACTTACAGTACACAATATTTGCATATGAGCAAACGCGCCGTAAAGGTTGGCGATTATGTAAAACAAGGACAAGTTATAGGTTATATTGGGATGACAGGAAATACTGCCGGACCACATGTGTGTTACCGTTTTTGGAAAAACGGACAACAAGTTGACCCGTTGAAACAAAAATTCCCAAATTCAGAGCCTATGAAT
>JAWOHJ010000173.1:0-5417 GCA_046485225.1 Lutibacter sp.
TTTGTTATGCCCCAAAACCCAGTCCGACGCTTTCCAGTCGGAAGCCACCGGAATTAAATTTTCGATCAGATCTGGAAATAAAATCGCCATTTCCCATGCAATTCCGCCGCCCAAAGAACTGCCGATGGCCGCATACAAGCTTGAAATTTGTAGTTGCTGAACCGCCAAACCAAAAAGATTTGCTATGTCTCTTGCCGAAAACGCATTGTAATCAAATAAAATTTCTTTGGTTTTGTAGCCATTTCCCGGAATGTCAAAAGCCAGCACCGTATATTTTTTGGTGTCGATTAATTTTGAATCGCCCACAATGCTTTTCCACCAGCCATTTTCGCCGGCCACATCAGAATTTCCGGTCAACGCATGGTTGATCAACACCACCGGCGCCGAATGCAATTCCGGCCCAAATACTTGGTAAGAAAGCGTCACATTAGCAGTTATTTTTCCGTCTTCGGAAGCAAAATTGGGTACCGTTATGTATTTTAAAGAATTCATCAATACTATTTTAAAATGGTCAAATCAAAATTTTTGATCCGACATCTATTGACAGCATTATTTAAGAAAGGCAAAAAATTACGGGAAGTAATTTCGGTTTGTTATCTATCCAATTTGGTAGAATTTAGCACCTTCTTTGCAGGGCAAAGGGTTGCTAAGGCTTCAACGGGTCTAATCCCTCTGCCTTTCTTAATAACATTTTCAATACGTTTATGAACTGAACCGCAAATTAATGCATTAATTTTTTCTTAAACAATACTTTCAATTAATTTAACAAATCGTCACATTTGGTTAAAAAATCAAAATTTTCTTTCAATTTTATTTGGGCATTTCCCGCCAGCTGGCGGGCCGGGCTTTCGCTGCAATCTTTTATTGCGAAATGGCAATAAAAGTATTTACGCTCAATCCCTAATGCAGCTTCAATTAAAAATTCATTTAGCGCTCTTTGCGTAATTCTTTGCGTCTTTGCGGTTAAATGAAAATTAATCTTAATAACTTAAATTTTACCGAAAGCGTCTTTCAAATCCTGCTTCAAATCCGCCAAATCTTCAATTCCCACGGAAAGTCGAATCAAATCTTTTGAAACGCCCGTTGCCACCTGTTCGTTATCCGACAATTGCTGGTGCGTGGTGCTTGCAGGATGGATGATCAATGATTTGGTATCGCCGATATTCGCCAAAAGTGAGAACAGTTTGGTTTCGTCGGCCACCGTTTTGGCTGCTTCAAACCCGCCTTTCAAGCCAAAAGTCACCACGCCGCTTTGTCCTTCCGGTAAATATTTTTGTCCCAAATCGTAGTACTTGCTCGATTTCAATCCGGGATAATTTACCCAGGAAACTTCCTGCTGATTTTCAAGCCATTCGGCCAAAGCCAAGGCATTTTCGCTGTGTTTTTTAATCCGAATCGGCAAAGTTTCCAATCCCTGAATAATCTGGAACGCATTGAACGGACTTAAGGCAGCGCCATAATCGCGCAATCCTTCCACACGCACTTTGGCAATAAAAGCTGCATTTCCTAATGCTTCGTGGTACACCAAGCCGTGATAACCCGCAGAAGGTTCGGTAAATTCAGGAAATTTTCCGCTGGTCCAGTCAAAAGTTCCGGCATCTACAATAGCGCCGCCAAGGGAAGTTCCGTTACCTGAAATATATTTGGTCAAAGAGTGAATCACAATATTGGCTCCGTGCGCAATCGGGTTCAGTAAATAAGGCGTTGCTACCGTATTATCCACAATAAAAGGCACTTTATTGACTTTGGCTTCATCAGAAATCGCTTTTAAATCCAAAATATCCAGTTTTGGATTTCCCAAACTTTCTGCAAAGAAAGCCCTGGTGTTTTCCTGGGTTGCTTTGGTGAAATTTTCAGGATTGGAAGGGTCCACAAAGGTGGTGGTGATTCCCAATCGCGGCAAGGTCACTTTAAACAAATTGTAAGTGCCGCCGTATAAACTGTTGGAGGCCACAATATGGTCGCCCGCTTTCAGCAACACCAGCAAAGCCGTGGCAATTGCCGCTGTTCCCGATGCCGTAACCACCGCGCCAATACCGCCTTCAAGCGCCGCGAGCCGTTGTTCCAAAATATCATTGGTCGGATTGTTTAAACGGGTATAGATAAAACCTGCTTCTGCAAGTCCGAAAAGATTTGCGGCATGCTCCGAGTTATGAAAAACATAGGAAGTGGTCTGGTAAATTGGAACGGCTCTTGTTCCTGCGTTTTTGGTAACGTCGTGTCCGGCGTGCAATGCTTGTGTAGAAAATTTTTGTGTGCTCATTTTTTATGTTTTTAAATTTTTAATTAAGTTTTTAAAATGAAAAAGTCCCTTTGGTTTTAGATATTACCAAAGGGACTTTAATCGTTATAGATTTTTTTATTCCAATCAGTTTTGGCAATATCTTTTCATTGTGATTTGCATCATTTGCATTTGCATACAATAAATGTTAATTGAATTATTTTGGAATTTTATGTTCATTTTGATGTTGTTTATAAAAAAAGCCTCTGAAAAATCAGAGGCTTTTAATTGTTTTTATATTTTATTAATTTTTAAACAATAGGGCACTCCGCGTAAATTTTACACATCATACACATCATATTGTTCAATTTAATTGTCATTTTTCTTGTTTTTGATGCCACAAATGTAATCACATTTTTTTAACGTGCAAGTTTTTTTTAAATAAAAATCATTTTTTGCATTTTATAATTTTAAGTTTTCCTAAATTTGCACACTGAATTACAGGAGGAAAAATTTGAACTGATTGCAACCTCGTTAAAAAATGCTAAAGCAGTAATTATTTACTTCTTTAGCGACCAACGCAACCAACTCGACTTCCTCAATTTTAATTAATAATATAAGGCTACGTTCTATTTACAACAGTATTTGCGTTAGGGATTGCAGTGGAAATCCCGGCATTGCAAGCTTATTCAGCAATATGTTCAACAGATTGCCGCGCTACGCCCGCAATGACGGATTGTAACGAAAAGCCCGACCCGCAGGGTAACGCCCAAAAAATTGCTGTGTTTATAAGATTTAACCTAAAATAACTAAAAAAATTATGTCATATTTATTTACGTCCGAATCTGTTTCAGAAGGACACCCGGATAAAGTTGCCGATCAAATTTCAGACGCCTTAGTCGATAATTTTTTGGCTTTTGACCGCAATTCGAAAGTTGCCTGCGAAACTTTGGTGACGACCGGACAAGTGGTTTTGGCGGGAGAAGTAAAATCGAAAACGTATTTGGATGTTCAAAAAATAGCCAGAGACGTCATCAATAAAATTGGGTACACCAAAAGCGACTATATGTTCGACGGAAATTCGTGCGGTATATTTTCTGCCATTCACGAACAATCTCCAGACATCAATCAGGGCGTTGATCGTGCTCTTAAAGATGATCAAGGTGCCGGCGACCAGGGAATGATGTTTGGTTACGCCACCAATGAAACGGAAAATTATATGCCTTTGGCTTTGGATTTAAGCCATAAACTTTTATTGGAACTTGCTGAATTGCGCAGGGAAAACAAAGAAATCACCTATTTGCGTCCCGATGCTAAAAGTCAGGTGACCATTGAATATTCTGACGACAATGTTCCTGTAAGAATTAATACCATTGTGGTTTCTACGCAACATGACGACTTTGGACCGACGGACGAAGCGATGCTGGCGAAAATTAAAAGCGACGTGATTGCTATTTTAATTCCGAGAATGGTTGCGAAATTACCAACCGGCTTACAAGCGTTGTTTAATGATGATATTATTTACCACGTAAATCCAACCGGAAAGTTTGTGATTGGCGGACCACACGGTGATACCGGATTGACGGGCAGAAAAATTATTGTGGACACTTACGGCGGAAAAGGCGCTCACGGCGGTGGCGCATTTTCAGGAAAAGATCCAAGTAAAGTGGACAGAAGCGGTGCCTATGCCACACGTCATATTGCCAAAAATTTGGTTGCTGCAGGTGTTGCCGATGAAGTTTTGGTGCAGGTTTCTTATGCCATTGGCGTTGCAAAACCTATGGGAATTTATGTAAATACCTACGGAACATCTAAAGTGAAAAAATCGGATGGCGAAATTGCCGTTATTGTTGAACAACTTTTCGATATGCGCCCGGCCTTTATTGAAAGACGCTTAAAACTGCTTGAACCTATTTATTTGGAAACTGCGGCATACGGACATATGGGACGAAAAAACGAGGTTGTCAAAAAAACTTATGTGAATGTTGACGGCACGGAAATTACGCTTGACGTAGAACTTTTTACCTGGGAAAAATTAGATTTTGTCCCTCAGGTTAAAGCAGCTTTTGGCTTGTAAAAGATTTTTTATAAAATTGAAATCGGCTGTCTTAAAGAATTTAAAACCTTCATTCTGAACTTGTTTCAGAATCTCATCATACTGGTTTAAAATCATCGTGAGAACCTGAAATAAATTCAGGTTGACGTAAATTTTACTTTTAGACAGTCTTTTCTTTATAAATATGCACAACAGCCATTGCGCAATTTTCTGGACTTTGCAGTTCAACAACTTCATTAATTGGATGTTGGATTACCAATAATTCTCCTTGATTTAAATCTCGAATTTCTGAACCAAAATGGCATTGCATATTTCCTTCATAGGCATAAAAAATGATAAATTCACAGGTTGCATCCAACTGAAAACTCAAAATTTTATTTGCAGAAACACACACTGACGAAATTTTTCCTTCGGTATTGCCTTTGGTCATTAAGTTAAAATCGATGCAGGTTCCAACCGCGGAAGTTTCCCAATTGCCGTCAAAACAGTCAATCTCCCTTTTATTCAATTGTATCTCGTGGTGATTTTTGTGCGACAGTTTAATGCTTCCCTTCAAAACCATCAATTGCCTGGAAACTCCGGGAAGTATGGTGAAGTCGGAGTTCTCAATTTCCACCGTTGCAGAACTGATCCTGAAATTAAAATTGCCTGCTGCATAATTTGCTGTTAGCGGGTGAATGTACAATTCGGTGGTGCTTCCGCCGGACCATTTGCTGGTTTTAAAATCTTCGGATTTATAAATGTCGATGTTCATTTTTTACAAAAAATTATCTCCAAAAAACGTCATTTAAATTGTCCGTATATTTTTCATCGCTGTGAAATTGCGCTATTTTTTCCAATTCCTCTGGTGTGGCAGCATTTTGAATTTCATTAAATAAAATTTGCTCCTCAAAGCGAATGTGGCTTTTCAACAACATTTGGATTTGCTTTAAAGAAGTTTCGATTTGTGCGGTATCGGTAAAAAGCGCCAACAATATTTTGTGTTCTTCCAGTGCCTGAATGACCAGTTTGTTTTCATTGCCAAGCACCGGAAACATATACTTTTCTTCCAACTGAAAATGTTCCAGAATATGATTTTCATAAAACCAATCTGAATATGCCTTAATCCTTTCCGCAGCAATTCCTTTTGAAAAACCAACC
>JAWOHJ010000380.1:0-4114 GCA_046485225.1 Lutibacter sp.
CAAAATATGCCGATACCGTTAAAGCTTTAATAAATGCTGAAGAAGCTCATAAACTGGCTCAAGAGGTCAGTAATAACAGGGATGTTTTGGCATCGTTACTGTTGCTTTCTAATTTAGACACCAAAAACGCAAGTCATTATTTTAAAAATTATGCCGATTTAAGTGAGAGCCTCCAAACAGAAGAACGTAAAATAAGGGATAAATTTACAAGAATTCGTTTTGAAACAGATGAATATATTGAGAAGACCGAATTGCTTTCAACACAAAAAATGATGATTTCTGTAGGAAGTTTTGTCGCGTTATTGATCCTGTCATTATTGTATTTTTTAAAAGTGCAACGCGCTAAAAATAAAGAACTTCTTTTTGAAAAAGAGCAACAAAAATCGAACGTTGAGATTTATTCTTTAATGTTAAAGCAGCAGTCTTCTTTGGAAGAGGGCCGATTAAAGGAACGACATAGAATAGCGGAAGATTTACATGACGGAGTTTTGGGCAAAATTTTTGGAACCCGACTGGCGTTGGGTTTTTTGAATATTAAAGGCGATAATGAAACTATTGCGAAACATAAAATTTATGTAGATGAATTGCAAAATATTGAGAAAGAAATAAGGACAATTTCCCATGAATTAAAGAATGAAATACTGTCATCACAAACCGATTTCATAAAAATTATAGAAAACTTGTTAAACACACAAAGTGAAATTGGCGGTTTTAATTTTAAAATCATTAACAATAAAATTACTTGGGACATCATTGACAACAAAATAAAAATTAATTTTTACAGAATAATTCAAGAAGCCATCCAAAACATCAATAAATATTCAAAAGCAAAGAATGTTATAATAGCATTTGATTTAATTAATGACAGTGTTTACCTTAATATTGAAGATGATGGCCTCGGTTTTGATGCGAGCAGAAAAAGTAAAGGAATTGGCATAAAAAACATGAAGTCCAGAGTTTCTAAATTAAACGGTAATTTTGATATCAAATCTGCTGTAAATAAGGGCACTAAAATAAGTATATTTGTTCCTGTTGAACCTGATAATTATGAAAAAAGTTTATAAAGTTTTATTAATTGACGATCATCCAATAATCTTGGAAGTTTATAAAATGGCTTTAAAAAATGCCAGTTTATCTATGGAGAACGCTGATTTTAAAATTGAAACAGCACAAAATTCTGACATAGCGCTTCAAAAAATTGAAATTGCTTCAAAATCAGATGGTTTTGACATTATTTTTTTGGATATCAAATTACCCCCTTCTGCTGATGGAGAAATTTTATCAGGAGAAGATATTGGCGTGCTAATTAATGAACTGCTGCCCAATTCAAAAATAATTATTTCAACAACTTTTAATGATAATTACAGGGTTCAAAATATTTTGAAAAATGTAAATCCCGATGGATTTTTAATAAAAAACGACATAGATACCGAAGAATTGGTTGAAGCGATTAAAACCGTAATCTTCGACCCTCCATATTACAGTAAATCGGTGATTAAATTACTGCGAAAACAAATCTCAAGCGACTATTTACTGGACAAAATAGACCGGCAATTGTTATATGAATTGTCGATTGGCACTAAAATGAAAGATCTTCCTGATGTTTTACCTATGTCAATAGCCGGAATTGAAAGAAGAAAAAGGCAACTTAAAGAAATGTTTAACGTTGAAGATTGTGAAGATAGAGAATTGATTATAAAAGCGAAGGAAATGGGCTTTATTTAATAAGGAAACAATTAAAACCTTCAGTAAAAATGAGTGGTATTTTATTATTGTTTTTTAACGAAAAAATTCACCCAAATAGCGCACAGCAATGCCAACAGCGTAAATGCCAAGGTTAAATTATCTACCAATGTCGCATCCGGAAGCCAACCGGTAAACTTTTTTGTTAAAAAGGAAATGTAGCTGCTCGGCATATCCCTTTCACCTAATTTTCGCAATACCCGATAATGCCAATCGGTTAGAAAACAGTAACCTAGGCCTTTCCAAATACCCATAATTCCCCAAGAAAATAAAGTGATTAACAAACTTATCAAATGCAGTTTTTTAGTTTTTGGAAACAACCAGCCAAACAAATTAAAAAGTATCAATGCAGTATGAAACGCATAGAAAAAGTAATTCAAAAGCTGAAGAAAAAATATTTCCATGGCGTGTAATTATTTTTAATAACAAAAAAAAGGTACGTATTTTTTTTGATAACCCAATGCTTGTATTCGAGTTTTGATGTTTAAAGACTCGATTCCTATTGAAAAAATATCGATAAAGAGCAAAATAATAAAGATTTCTATTGGAAGTTTTATTGTGGTATTGATACTTTCATTATAAATACTGTTTCAGAAATAACAAAAACCATCATTGCTCATCAATATTAATAATTTTTTAGGATGATTTTAATCACCGAAATTTGAAAATTATTGCATTTCAACAGTTTTAAAATGCTATGGTAAAAGCGCCAAACTGGCCATGATGCGTCAGCGAAAAAGAATGTTCTAACAACATTTTTCCTTGAAAAAGTTGCGGAACACCTTGGTCATTTTTTTCGATTTTTAATTGCGCAACGGGAAGTTTTAGATCGTTGGCAAATGCCTCCAAAACTTTTTGATAGGTTTGGCTTTGCTGATTTTTAAAATCCAAGTACTCAAATCTAAAACAATCGCCAATAAAACTCTTATGTTGATTTTTAGAAAAGGCCACCGTATAAATAAATGCTTCGCCCATTTCCGATTCCGTATAAAACAGCGCGTTGTTTATTAAAACGGTTCCTTTATTTTTTGAAATTAAATGGCACGTCAATTTTTTAGGCGCAAAAAATCGGTCGTTGTGCATTTGAAGATACGCTTTATAGGCACTTTCTTTCATGCTCCACAACAGCCAAACGGTTTTAAACGAATCGTCTGAATTTAGAATATATCCTTGTTCTTTGGGGGTAAAAAGCTTGTCCAATAAACCTTTCCGCTGCCAATTGCTTTGTTTGGCTGCCAGTTTTAAATCGACAAGGTCGTTTCCAATCATTTATTTTTCGCTTAGTTTGGTTTCAATAATTTCCAGCGCCGCTTTTACCGTTAACATTTTTTCCATGGACTCATTGTCAACAATAATGTCAAATTCATCTTCAACATCCAAAATAACGTCCACCAGATTGGCCGAATTAATTTTAAGGTCTTTGATGAAATCGGTGTTTTCAGACAAATTTTCAAACGCTTCCTCATCTTGAATATAAGGTTTTACTATTTTTTTTAATGCGGTAATTAAGACCTCTTTTTCCATATTATTAGTTGTTGTTATATTTTTTAAAAATGATGCAGCCATTTACGTCACCAAAACCAAAACTTGCTTTGGCGATTATATTTAATGGTCTGTTTATTATTTTTTTTGGTATTTTTTCTTCATCAATAATAGCCAAAATAGTCGGGTCCACATCTTCGCAATTGATATTTGGAAATAGAAATCCTTCTTTTAACTGTAAAACTGCGGCAACACTTTCTATCGATCCTGCGGCTGCCAAACAATGTCCCACCATCGATTTTAACGAATTGATATAAGGAAAATCGGGACCTTTTCGTCCTAAAGCAGAAGCCCAGTTTTCAATTTCCAAAGAGTCCTTAGATGTTGCTGTTAAATGTCCGTTTATGGCATCAATGTCATCAGCGTCTATCCCCGCATTTTTAATGGCTGAAGTAATGCAATGTTGCACGGCGACTGGGTTTGGTGCCGTAAGCGTTCCGCCATTCCGTTGTCCGCCCGAATTTACCGCACCACCCAAAATTTCGGCGTAAATGGTGGCGCCTCTACCCACGGCACTTTCTAAACTTTCCAAAACCAAGGCGCCTGCACCGCTTCCGGGAACAAACCCGGAGGCCTTTGCGCTCAAGGGCCGAGAACCTTTTTCCGGAGAATCGTTGTGTTTGTAGGTCATCACGCGCATGGCGTCAAAACCGCCCCAAATATAAGGGCCGCCGTCGCTGCAACTGCCCACCAGCATGCGTTTTGCATTTCCTGCTTTTATGCGTTCGTAGCCCATTAAAATGGCTTCTGTTCCCGTGGTGCAGGCCGATGAATTTGTGGTCACCTGATTTCCCAATCCCAGAATGCCGCCAAGATAAGCGCTAATGCC
>JAWOHJ010000012.1:0-9045 GCA_046485225.1 Lutibacter sp.
ATGGGAAAATACCGGCACCATTGAAAGATTCATCTGGAAGAAATTTGGTGAAATGGGTTATTTGGGAATAAATGCTCCTGAAGCATACGGCGGATTGGGATTGGATATGTTTTACACCGTAATATTTTTGGAAGAACTTCAAAAAGTAAATTCGGGTGGTTTTGCTGCAGCGATTTGGGCACACGTATATCTGGCGATGACGCATTTGGAAAAAGAAGGTAGCGAAGCCATCAAAAATAAGTATTTGACAGCAAGTATTGAAGGCGAAAAAATTGGTTGTTTGTGTATTACAGAACCCTTTGGAGGTTCCGATGTTGCTTCTATGCGAACTACGGCGGTTAAAAAAGGTGATACTTATGTAATTAATGGGTCAAAAACATTTATTACCAACGGTGTTTATTCCGATTATTTGATTGTGACCGCAAAAACAGATCCATCAGCCAGAAATAAAGGCATCAGTATTTTTATCATGGACAGAAACACCCCGGGAATTTCGGCAACAAAACTGGATAAATTGGGATGGAGAGCTTCAGACACCGCTGAAATTGCTTTTGACAATGTGGTAATTCCTGCTGAAAATTTAATGGGCGATGATGGAAAAGGCTTTGAATATTTGATGAATCATTTTGCGTTGGAACGTTTGGTGATGGGAATTAATGCCCACGCCAGATCAGAATATGCCTTGGATTACGCCATAAAATATATGGCAGAACGTCACGCTTTCGGAAAAACAATCGATCAATTTCAAGCATTGCGACATAAAATTGCCGATTTGGCCAGCGAAGTTGAAATGTGCAAAGAATTTAATTATTCCGTAGCCAAAAGATTAAATGAAGGTCAATACATTGTAAAAGAGGCAACGATGTCTAAATTGGTTTCCACTAAAATAGCCGATAAAGTGATTTATGAATGCCTGCAATTTTTAGGCGGTTACGGCTATATGGAAGAATACCCGATGGCAAGGTTGTTAAGAGACAGCAGGTTAGGGCCAATAGGCGGCGGAACTTCTGAGATTTTGCGTGAAATTATCGCAAAAATAATTATCGATAAAAAAGAATATAAAGCAACAACCTAATTGTTGACAGCGAATTTTTCGACAAATTTATAGCATATATTATATTTAGCTGTATATTTGCAAACCAAAATTAAAAAAGGAACAGTTTGAAAGGAGGTGCTAAACTATGTTAATTATACCAGTAAAAGACGGAGAAAATATTGATAGAGCGTTAAAACGTTATAAAAGGAAATTTGATCGCACAAAAACGATGAAAAACCTACGTGCACGTAAACAGTTCATAAAACCATCAGTAACAAATCGTGCTAAAAACATAAAAGCCAAGTATGTTCAAAATTTAAGAACAAACGAAGAGCAAGGTTAATTTTTTAACCAATTTTCTAAACCGTTAGTAAATACAAATAACAATTCGTAAATTTGTGTGCTAACGGTTTTTTTTATGCCCATAACCTCGTTTCTAAATTACCTCGCTTTAGAAAAAAAATATTCGCATCACACCATTACGGCGTATCAAAATGATTTAAATTCATTTCAAACATTTTGTAATCTGGAATATGGCGATGAAAGTATCGCGAATGCTAACTATGCGCAAATCAGAAACTGGATTGTGAGTTTGGTGAATGCAAAAATCACCAACCGAACCATCAACAGAAAAGTTTCATCCTTAAAATCATTTTATAAATTTCTTCAGAAAACAAAACAGGTAGAAGCAAGTCCTTTGGTGAAACATCAGGCTTTAAAAGTACTGAAACAAGTGCAGGTTCCTTTTTCGGAAAAGGAAATTTTTAACGTGCTTGAGGCCATTGATGAAGACGATTTTGAATCGGTTCGCAACAAATTAATGGTCGAATTATTTTATTCCACAGGAATGCGAAGAAACGAGTTAATCAACATTAAAATGACCGATGTCGATTATGTTAATGAAACTGTTAAAGTGTTGGGAAAGCGGAATAAAGAACGCTATATACCGTTATTAAAAACAGTGAAGGATTCCTTATTAAAATATAGCGCCATCAGAGAAAATATTGATATTAACGAACCTTATTTATTTTTAACAAAAAACGGCAAAAAAATATATGATACGCTTGTGTATCGCACAATAAATAATTATTTTAGTGCGGTGTCATCAAAAGTAAAGAAAAGCCCACACGTAATAAGGCATTCTTTTGCAACACATTTGCTTAATGAAGGTGCTGATTTAAACGCGGTAAAAGAATTGCTTGGACATTCTAGTTTAGCGTCAACACAAATTTACACCCACAGTAGTTTGGGTAAATTAAAGGAAGTATATAACCAGGCTCACCCAAGGAGCCAAAAAACTGATTTATTATGAAAGTATTTGTACAATCTGTGAATTTTAACGCGGACAAGGATCTGATTGATTTTATTGAGAAAAAAGTAACTGGTTTAGAAAAGTATTATGATAAAATTGTAGATTCAGAAGTGTTTTTAAAAGTGCAACAAACAAGTGAAAAGGAGAATAAAACAGTTGACATAAAAATTAACATTCCCGGGAACGACATTGTGGTTAAAAAACAATGCAAAACATTTGAAGAAGGCACTATGGTAGCAGTAGATTCTTTAAAAAGAAAATTAACAAAAGAGAAAGAAAAAGTACGTGATAAATAAAAAAATAAAAATTATCGCAAAAGCTTTGTTTAAAAAATAAAACTTTAATACATTTGCAGTCCGTTAGAAATAGCGGACTTCTTTTGTGGAGTAAAAAGCCGATGTAGCTCAGCTGGCTAGAGCAGCTGATTTGTAATCAGCAGGTCGTGGGTTCGAGTCCCTCTATCGGCTCTTTGAAAGAGAAAAACGCTAAGGAAAGTAAATGTTTGAATTTTTTTTAAATATTTATGAAATAGGATGATAAGTTTATCCTTTGTGCAGTCGAAGAAAGTATCTATCGGCCAGATCTTTGAAAAATGGTGAGATACTCAAGTGGCCAACGAGGGCAGACTGTAAATCTGCTGCGCAAGCTTCGAAGGTTCGAATCCTTCTCTCACCACAATTGTTTTATAGCAATATAAAGCAGTAGGGAATTGAAAAAAAATATTGCGAGAGTAGCTCAGTTGGTAGAGCTTCAGCCTTCCAAGCTGACTGTCGCCGGTTCGAGCCCGGTCTCTCGCTCTTTTTTTTGCCGGTGTAGCTCAGGGGTAGAGTGTTTCCTTGGTAAGGAAGAGGTCATGGGTTCAAATCCCATCATTGGCTCAAAATAAGAATTGAAATTAACACTATATATAACTAAGATTTAAAAATTAAAATTAAATAATCATGGCAAAAGCAACCTTTGATCGTTCAAAACCACATTTAAACATTGGGACTATTGGACACGTTGATCACGGTAAAACAACTTTAACAGCTGCTATTACTGTAGTATTAGCAGAAAAAGGGTTTTGTGAAGTAAAAAACTTTGATCAAATTGATAACGCTCCTGAGGAGAAAGAAAGAGGTATCACTATCAATACCGCACACGTAGAATATTCTACAGCAAATCGTCACTATGCTCACGTTGACTGTCCAGGTCACGCGGATTATGTGAAGAACATGGTAACAGGTGCTGCGCAAATGGACGGTGCTATTATCGTTGTTGCTGCAACAGACGGACCAATGCCTCAAACAAGAGAGCATATCTTATTAGGCCGTCAGGTTGGTATTCCAAGATTGGTTGTATTCATGAATAAAGTGGATATGGTTGATGATGAGGAATTATTGGAACTTGTAGAAATGGAAATCAGAGACTTATTGTCTTTCTATGACTATGATGGTGACAATACACCAGTTATTCAAGGTTCTGCATTAGGGGGATTGAACAAAGAACCTAAATGGATGGAGAAAATTCTTGAATTGATGGATGCCGTTGATACTTGGATTGAATTACCATTACGTGATATTGATAAACCATTCCTTATGCCAGTTGAAGATGTATTTTCAATTACTGGTCGTGGAACAGTTGCAACTGGTCGTATTGAAACAGGAATTGCAAACACTGGTGATGTAATTGACATTATTGGTATGGGAGCTGAAAAATTAACTTCTACTATTACTGGAGTTGAAATGTTCCGTAAAATATTAGACAGAGGTGAAGCAGGTGATAACGTTGGTCTTTTATTAAGAGGTATTGCAAAAGAAGATATCAAAAGAGGAATGGTAATCTGTAAAAAAGGTTCTGTAACTCCACATGGTAAATTCAAAGCTGAGGTTTACGTTCTTAAAAAAGAAGAAGGTGGTCGTCACACGCCATTCCATAACAACTACCGTCCGCAGTTTTACGTTCGTACAACGGATGTAACTGGTACAATTACTTTACCGGAAGGTGTTGAAATGGTTATGCCTGGGGATAACTTAACAATTAGAGTAGATTTACATCAACCAATCGCATTAAACGTAGGTTTACGTTTTGCAATCCGTGAAGGCGGTAGAACAGTTGGTGCTGGTCAGGTAACAGAATTATTAGATTAATAAAATACACCTAATACTAGGTAAATTATAGGTGCTTCTTTTAAGAGGAGCACCTTAAATTTACGGGTGTAGCTCAGTTGGTAGAGCACTGGTCTCCAAAACCAGGTGTCGGGAGTTCGAGTCTCTCCACCCGTGCAAATTAAAAAAGTGGTGCGAGAAGTTCCTGAGCGCAGTTAAAGGAAGTCTCTCTACCCGTTCAAAATTTGAAAAAATGGAATTAATCAATTACTTAAAAGACTCATTTGAAGAGTTACGCAACAAAGTCTCTTGGATTTCTTGGGAAGAAGCCCAAAAATCAACTGTTGTTGTTGCAATATTTACCATCATTTTCGCATTAGCGGTATTTGCTGTAGATAAATTTTTTCAAGCTGGTTTAACTGAATATTTTAAACTGTTTTAATTATTAAAAATTAGTATGACAGATTCTGTTAAAAAATGGTATGTTGTTAGAGCAATTGGCGGACAAGAAAATAAGGTAAAAACTTATATTGAGAACGAGATTGCCCGTTTAGGCATGACTGACTATGTTGATAGAGTTCTTGTTCCTTCAGAAAAAGTTATTCAAGTACGTAATGGAAAAAAAATAAACAAAGAACGCGTTTATTTTCCAGGTTATGTAATGATTGAAGCTAACTTAAGTGGTGAACTTCCACATATCATTAAATCAATACCCGGTGTTATCGGATTTTTAGGCGAAGTTAAAGGCGGGGATCCCGTTCCTATGAGAAAGTCTGAAATAAACCGAATGCTAGGTAAGGTTGATGAATTATCGGTTCAAAATGATAATGTTGCAATTCCATTTACTGTTGGAGAAACCGTAAAAGTAATTGACGGACCATTTAATGGTTTTGACGGCACTATCGAAAAAATAAATGAAGAAAAACGTAAACTTGAAGTTATGGTTAAGATTTTTGGCAGAAAAACGCCATTGGAATTAAGCTATATGCAAGTTGAAAAAATTTCATAATTGTTACAGAAATAATGGAGATATTATGCATTAGCTTCCAATTTATGCATACTATATAATTTAAGATTTAAAGATGGCAAAAGAAATTAGTAAAGTAGTAAAATTACAGGTTAAAGGAGGTGCTGCAAACCCATCACCACCAGTTGGACCTGCTTTGGGTGCTGCCGGAGTTAATATTATGGAGTTCTGTAAGCAATTTAATGCAAGAACCCAGGACAAACAAGGAAAGATTTTACCAGTAGCAATTACTGTTTATAAAGATAAATCTTTTGAATTTGTTGTAAAAACACCACCAGCAGCCATGCAAATTATGGAAGCTGCTAAAGCAAAAAAAGGGTCTTCTGAGCCAAACCGTAATAAGGTGGCCACAGTAACCTGGGATCAATTAAGAGTAATCGCTGAAGATAAAATGCAAGATTTAAATGCATTTACCATCGAATCGGCTATGCTTATGATGGCTGGTACAGCACGCTCAATGGGTGTTAATGTAAGTGGAGATGCTCCTATAAAAAAATAAAACAGTTATTAAAATGGCAAAATTAACTAAAAAGCAAAAAGAAGCACATGCGAAGATTGATAAAAATCTTGCATATTCTTTAAAAGACGCTTCCGCTTTAGTAAAAGAAATTACAAGTGTGAATTTCGATGCATCTATTGATATAGCTGTTAGATTGGGTGTAGATCCACGTAAAGCAAATCAAATGGTTAGAGGTGTGGTTACATTACCACACGGAACCGGAAAAGATGTTAAAGTGTTGGCATTGGTAACTCCAGATAAAGAAGCAGAAGCTCTAGAAGCAGGTGCTGATTATGTTGGATTGGATGACTACCTTCAAAAAATTAAAGATGGTTGGACTGATGTGGATGTTATTATCACTATGCCAAGTATTATGGGAAAATTAGGTCCTTTAGGTCGTATTTTAGGACCAAGAGGTTTAATGCCAAACCCTAAGACCGGTACAGTAACAATGGACGTTGCAAAAGCAGTAAAGGAAGTTAAAGCTGGTAAAATTGACTTTAAAGTTGATAAAACCGGTATTGTACATGCAGGTATTGGTAAAGTATCATTTGATGCCGAACAAATTATTGACAATGCACATGAAATTGTGAATACTTTGATAAAGTTGAAGCCTACAACGGCTAAAGGAACTTACATCAAAAGTATTTATCTTTCTAGTACAATGAGTCCTGGAGTGAGTATTGACCCAAAATCAGTTTAATTAAAGTTAAAACTTAGTAATTATGACGAGAGAAGAAAAATCACAAGTAATAGAAGCTTTAACAACCAAGTTAACTGAAGGAAGAATTATCTATTTTGCAGATATATCAGGGTTAAACGCTTTACAAACATCAAATTTACGCAGAGCTTGTTTTAAAGCAAATATAAAACTTGCAGTAGTAAAAAATACATTGCTTGGTAAAGCAATGGAAAAATCTGATAAAGATTTCGGAGATTTACCATCGATATTAAAAGGGAACACCTCTTTAATGATATCAGAAAACAGTAACGCTCCAGCGAAATTAATTAAAGATTTCAGAAAAAAATCTCTTATTCCTTTATTGAAAGGGGCTTATGTTGAAGAAGCAATCTATATTGGTGATAACCAGTTAGAATCTTTGGTTAACTTAAAATCCAAAGAACAAGTTATTGGAGATATCATTACCTTATTACAATCGCCTGCTAAAAATGTTATTTCAGCATTGCAATCAGGAGGTAATAAATTATCTGGTATTCTTACAACATTATCAGAGAAATAAATTCGTGCACTAATAAATAAATAATAAAATTTAAACAAAGAGAAATGGCAGATTTAAAAGATTTCGCAGAGAAACTTGTTAACTTAACAGTTAAAGAAGTAAATGAGTTGGCTAAAATATTAAAAGACGAGTATGGTATTGAGCCAGCAGCAGCAGTAGCGGTTGCAGGTCCAGCAGCAGCTGCAGGAGCAGATGACGAAGCTGAAGTTAAAACTGAATTCGACGTAATTTTAAAAGCAGCTGGTGATTCTAAATTAGCAGTAGTTAAATTGGTTAAAGAATTAACCGGTTTAGGTCTAAAAGAAGCTAAAGCTATTGTTGATGCTGCACCAGCACCAATAAAAGAAGGTATTTCTAAAGATGAAGCTGAAGGATTAAAAGCAGCATTAGAAGAAGCTGGAGCTGAGGTTGAGCTTAAATAAGCTTTCATTAGCTAACACAATTTAAGGTTTAGGTCTGGGTGAAAGCCTCAGACCTAAACCGTTTTGTGTATATATTCGTTCTTATATTTTAATTGTTTTATTAACCTAAAGTTTTTGTCCATTGGCAACAAAAAAAATCACCGAAAGAATAAACTTCGCATCAGCTAAAATGGTAATGGAATATCCCGATTTCTTGGATATTCAGGTAAAATCATTTCAAGATTTTTTTCAACTAAAAACCAAAGCTGACGAAAGAAGTACCGAAGGATTATATAAAACCTTCCTCGATAACTTCCCAATTAGTGATACTCGTAACCAATTTGTGTTAGAGTTCTTGGACTACTTTGTAGATCCACCTAGGTATTCTATTCAAGAATGTATCGAAAGAGGTTTAACTTATTGCGTGCCATTAAAAGCGCGTTTAAAGCTATATTGCACTGATCCTGAACACGAAGATTTTGAAACGATTGTACAAGATGTTTATCTTGGTACAATTCCATATATGACACACAGCGGTACCTTTGTAATCAATGGCGCCGAAAGGGTTGTAGTTTCTCAATTGCATCGTTCACCGGGTGTATTCTTCGGACAATCATTCCACGCAAATGGAACAAAATTATATTCAGCAAGGGTAATTCCTTTTAAAGGTTCCTGGATAGAATTTGCAACAGATATCAATCAAGTGATGTACGCTTATATTGATAGAAAGAAAAAATTACCGGTAACCACCTTGTTCAGAGCTATTGGCTATGAGCGAGATAAAGATATTTTGGAAATTTTTGATCTTGCAGAAGAAATTAAAGTTTCTAAAAGCGGATTGAAAAAATACATCGGCAGAAAACTGGCCGCCCGTGTTTTAAAAACTTGGTTTGAAGATTTTGTTGATGAAGATACCGGCGAGGTAGTTTCTATTGAAAGAAATGAAATCGTATTGGACCGTGATACCATTTTAGAAAAAGATCAAATTGAAGAAATTATTGAATCAGGAACCAAAACAATCCTGCTTCATAAAGAAGATAATGAAATGGCTGATTATGCCATTATTCACAATACCTTACAAAAAGATCCAACAAACTCTGAAAAAGAAGCTGTTGAGCACATTTACAGACAGTTGCGTAACGCTGAACCGCCAGATTTCGAAACTGCAAAAGGTATTATTGATAAATTATTCTTCTCAGAGCAACGTTACAATTTAGGTGAAGTTGGTCGTTACAGAATGAACAAAAAGTTAGGACTGGATGTATCTGTTGATGCAAAAGTTTTAACGAAAGAAGATATTATTACCATTATCAAAAACTTGATAAAATTAGTCAATTCAAAAGCGGAAGTTGATGATATTGACCATTTATCAAACCGTCGTGTACGTACTGTTGGCGAGCAATTGGCCAGTCAGTTTGGCGTAGGTCTTTCCCGTATGGCAA
>JAWOHJ010000054.1:0-4476 GCA_046485225.1 Lutibacter sp.
TGACAATGATGACGTTTGGTTATTTAGACCAGACCAAAATCAGGAAAGAATCAACAAATCGGCTGAACGTTTGGATATGCCAGCTTTCCCAAAAGATTTATTTTTTGAAGGATTGAATGAATTGTTGAAATTGGATAAAGATTGGGTAAAAAAAGGTGCTGACAATGCACTTTATATCCGACCTTTTATCATCGCTACAGAATATTGCGTGTCGGCATCGACCTCAAACAAATATAAATTTATGATCATTTGTTCTCCTGTTCAATCTTATTATTCAGGAGAAGTAAAAGTGGTTTTCGCTGATAAATACAGCAGATCTGCAAATGGAGGCGTTGGTGCAGCAAAAGCGGCCGGTAATTATGCCGGATCATTTTACCCAACAAAATTGGCAAATCAACAAGGTTTTCAACAGGTTGTTTGGACAGATTCATGCACGCATGAATTTTTGGAAGAAGCCGGCGTAATGAATGTGTTTTTTAGGGTAAACGATACGTTGTTAACCGCACCGGTTAGCGATCGTATTTTGGACGGCGTAACACGGAAAAGTATTGTTCAATTTTGTGAAGATCAGGGAATCAACGTTGAAGTGAGACCAGTTAGAGTTACAGAAATTGTAGAAGCAGCCCGAAAAGGTGAATTGCTGGAAATGTTTGGCGCAGGAACAGCTGCTGTGGTAAGCGTTATCAAGGCTTTTTCAAACAAAGGGGAAAACTTTGAATTGCCTGTTGTGGAAAACAGTTTTGCGGCAACCATAAAAAAAGGAATTACAGATATCCAACGCAAAAAAGCAGAAGATAAATTTGGATGGACTTACAAGGTAAAATAAATCCGATTAGGATAACTTTACCAAAAAGCATACTTTTATTGCATGGAAATTATAAAACAATCGGATATATCATCCGATTGTTTGGCATATTATTTGGTCTTAATCCAGCAAAAAAATAAAATATGACTACGTTAGAACAAGCTAAGAATACGCTTCAAGACAAAGGGTTTTTGGATATTAAAACCCCAAGTATTGATTATGTAAAGGAAATAAACCGACTCAGAAAAGAAAAAAACGCCGTTATTTTGGCGCATTACTACCAAGAAGATGACATTCAAGATATTGCAGATTTTGTGGGTGACAGTTTGGCTTTGGCGCAACAAGCCGCTAAAACAGATGCTGATATTATTGTTTTTGCCGGCGTGCATTTTATGGCCGAGACCGCAAAAATTTTAAACCCGTCCAAAAAAGTTTTATTGCCCGATTTAAAAGCTGGCTGCTCGCTGGCTGATTCTTGTCCGCCCAACGATTTTGCTGCTTTCAAAAAACAACATCCAAATCATTTGGTGGTTTCTTATGTAAACACTTCGGCCGAAATAAAATCGATGACCGATATTGTTTGCACTTCATCAAATGCCGAAAAAATTATCAATTCCATACCAAAAGACCAACCCATAATTTTTGCGCCAGATCGCAATTTAGGTGCCTGGCTGATCAAAAAAACAGGTCGGGATATGGTGCTTTGGGATGGCGCCTGTATGGTTCACGAAGCTTTTTCAATTGATAAAATATTGAAATTATATGCTGAAAATCCGGATGCAGAAATTATTGCACATCCCGAGTCTAAAGAACATTTGTTGAAAGTCGCCAAATATGTTGGCTCAACATCAGGATTGTTGAATTATGTGAAAACCAGCAAGGCAACAAAATTTATTGTAGCAACCGAAGTGGGAATTTTGCACAAAATGCATCAGGAATCACCCGATAAAATTTTAATTCCTGCACCCGTTGATGATGACAATTGTAATTGCAGCGAATGTTTTTATATGAAAATGAATACGATGCAAAAATTGTATTTGTGTTTAAAATATGAATTGCCAGAAGTAAATGTAGAAGAAGAATTACGAAAAAAAGCATTGGTGTCAATTGAACGTATGCTGGAACTTTCAAAATAACAAACAAATCAAATGAATGCTGAAAAAAAATCATACAACTCAGATTTTCTAATCATAGGTTCGGGAATCGCCGGGTTAAGTTTTGCCATAAAAATTGCCAATCACTTTAAAGATGCCTCGGTCACCATCATTACGAAAGGTGAAAGAGACGAAAGCAACACAAAATACGCCCAAGGAGGAATTGCCACCGTTTGGAATGAAACTGTTGATTCTTTTGAACAGCACATAGAGGACACGTTAATTTCCGGCGACGGATTGTGTGATGAAGAAGTGGTTAAAATGGTGGTTGAGGACGCTCCTGCCCGACTCAGGGAATTGATGGAATGGGGCGCTATTTTTGACAAAACATCAAAAGGTAATTTTTCTTTGGGAAGAGAAGGCGGACATTCACAGGACCGGATTTTACATCACGAAGACCTTACTGGAGCAGAAATTGAAAGAGCGCTTATTGCCCAAGTGGAAAAAGCCAAAAATATTCAATTTTTAACACACCATTTCGCGATTGATTTGATTACAGAACACCAGGTTAAAAAAAGACATACTTCTGTTTCAGAAAAAATTACCTGTTTTGGGGCTTATGTGTTGGATGAAAAAAATAATACAGTAAAAACATTTGGAGCCAAAGTTACGATGCTGGCTTCAGGCGGAAATGGACAAGTTTATTTTTCCACCACAAATCCGGAAGTTGCCACCGGCGACGGAATTGCGATGGCATACAGGGCGATGGCGGAAGTTTCTGAGGTTGAGTTTATTCAATTTCATCCAACTGCTTTATACAATCCGGGCGAATACCCAGCTTTTTTAATTTCAGAAGCTGTGCGTGGCGCAGGCGCTATTTTAAGAGATTATTACGGCAACCGGTTTATGCACAAATATGATGAACGTGAAGAATTGGCTTCACGCGACATTGTGGCACGCGCCATTGACCACGAACTTAAAATTAGCGGAATGCCAAATGTTTATTTAGATTGCACGCATTTGGATTATGAAACTTTTTTAAAACACTTTCCTAACATTACCGAAAAATGTTTGACGCTGGGCATTGATGTTCGCAAAGATTTTATTCCGGTATCACCCGCTGCACATTATATTTGCGGTGGCGTAAATGTGAATAAAAAAGGAAAAACCTCCATTAAAAATTTATACGGTGCCGGCGAAGTTACCCGAACAGGACTTCATGGCGCAAACAGATTGGCTTCAAATTCTTTGTTGGAAGGCATTGTTTTTGCGCACAGGGCTTTTGAAAATTTAACCATGAGATATGATAAAATTAAAGCTCCAAAAAATATTCCGGATTGGAATGACAGCGGCGTGGTAAAAAACATGGAGAAAATTTTAATTACGCACGACCGGAATGAGGTAAAAACCATTATGAGCAATTATGTTGGTATTGTTCGCTCTAACGAACGTTTGTTACGCGCAGAAAGAAAACTTCATGTATTGTTTGAAGACAACAAGCGTTTATACGATCATTCAGAGCTTTCTGTGGATTTGTGTGAACTTAGAAACTTAATTACCACCGCATTTTTAATTACGCGGTTCTCTAAAGAAAGAAAAGAAAACAGGGGCGGATTTTATAATGTGGATTTGGTTAAAAAAACGGAATAATCATATTTAAAAACGCAATTTTTATAAAAAATTACGCCTCGTGAACAAAATAATATTTTGGTTGCGAGGCGTAATTTTTTAGATGGATTCTTCAATAATAGCGGCAATATTGGGTTTAAAATAATTCGGACCTTTCAATACTTTACCGTCTTCTCTATATATTGGCTTGCCGTCTTCACCCAATTTGCTCATATTGCTGCGCTGAATTTCATTAAAAACCTCTTCTATTTTATATTGCATGCCGTGCTCCAAAATAGTGCCGCATAAAATATAAAGCATATCACCCAAAGCATCGGCCACTTCAGTTAAATCATTGTTTTTGGCGGCTTCCAAATATTCTTCGTTTTCTTCAGCCATCAAATCGAAACGCAATTTTAATTTATTGTCGTCCAATTTTGCAATTGGCTTGTGTTGAATTCCCAATCCGAAGGATTCGTGAAATTCCTGAACGGCTTTCAGTTTATGTATCATTTTAGTAAGAAATTAATTTAGGTGAACTTGAACAATAATGAAGACGGCACAATTTTCAACACAAATGCCACCAATCTCCAACGCTTAGTAATATAGGCTTTTTTCTTTTTTAATTTAATTGCTGTATATATTTGTTTGGCTGCTTTTTCTGCGGAAGCCATCCAAAAAGTTGTTCCCAACGCCAAAGAAGTATCCACAAATCCTGGCTGAATATCGGTCACATAAATGTTGGTTTTGCTCCTTTTTCCTTTCATCCAAAGTGATTCCAAATAATTTGCCTGAAATGCTTTTGAAGCAAAATAAGCCGGCACATGACGATTTCCGCGAATGGATGCTATGGAAGAAATCCCCGCCAAATGTCCATATCCTTGTTCCCTAAAAAAATTATATGCCAATCCATATATTTTAACGGCAGCAATTACATTGGTTTGCAACGTTGGCAATTCTTTTTCCCAA
>JAWOHJ010000106.1:0-4426 GCA_046485225.1 Lutibacter sp.
AATTTGCGCTGTTGAAATTGGCAACTTTCTGTTTCCGTCATCAAATCCCAAAAAGTCAGTTTTGCCGCCTTCATAGGTTAAATAATTGTCTTTTAAATGCATACTCGGATTAAAACCTCCTGAAACAGAAAACTCCATTTGCTTTTGTGAAGGAAAATCTTTGGTCACAATATCAATAACACCGCCAGTAAAATCTGCAGGTAAATCAGCAGAAGCCGATTTGATAATCAAAATATTTTCCAGAATATTGGTTGGAAAAATATTCATTTGAATGGTATTTTTATCGGGATCAAGTCCTGGAATATCCATTCCGTTTAATATGGATTTGGTGTATCTGTCACCCAATCCCCGAACGTAAACAAACTTTCCGTCCTGAACAGAAACTCCAGGAACACTTTTTATTGCAGAAGCGATATTGCTGGCGCCGGTTTTATTAATGCTCGCAATAGACAAACCATCCATCAAGGTGGCAGATTTCTTTTGATAAAATAATACAGATTCCTCCGTATTTTGTCTGGCAGATGAAGTTATCATTACTTCCTTAAGCAAAACAGAAGAATTTAAGGTGACATTTACAGTTGTCGCCTCATTGTTTTTAACGCTTACTCCAGTTATTTCTTTTGTTTCATAACCAATAAATGAGAAGACAATGGTATAAATACCTTCTTTAAGTTCTAATTCATAGAGCCCGTCAAAATCTGACGAAGTTCCTTTTTCAGTGCCCTTTACCGAAACATTGGCAAATGCCAGCACATCATTATAATCGCCATCTAATATTTTTCCCGTCACTTTTCCTGTTTGTGCGTTTGTCACTTGCATCGCCGCCATTAAACACACAATTATAAGAATCCCTTTTTTTAACATCACGTTATTTTATTTATGTTATAGAATGAACAAAATGTCCACAGCCTAAAAAGGCGTATGGACATTTTGATTGAAATTTTAAATTTATGTTAGTAAGCACTCTTTGAAGATGCGTAAGTCCAAGAAAACACAGAAGTGTTTGCCCCAACTGTAGCTGCACTTGGAGAAGCTATTGCGGTTACATTGTTAGTGAATTTTGTTACATCAGCAGCATTTGCACCAGTAATTAAATCAGCTACGGTAACACCAACTGGTAAAACAACTTGCCAATTAGAAAAAGTAATTCTTCCGTTTGCAAGTTCTTTTACAGATTCTGTACCATTAACTTTAACTTTTGAATCAGCAGAAAAACCATAAGCCAACACGTTTTTCATGTTTGCAATCAATCCGTCTCTTAAATCGGCATATTTGCTTGAAGTACCTACGCCTTTAAGTGTAACGTTTTCAATGGTATAACCTGCTTCAGTTGCTGCAGAACCTGCAGGACCGTCTAATTCCATTGCACTGTCAGAATCAACTCCCATAATAACCAAAGCGTTTTTTATGGTACCAGACCAAGCTTCGTCAAAATCCAAACCATCATCGCCTTGAGCCCAAGTAAGAATGTTGGTAACATTTACCGAACCTCCAAAAATTTCAATAGCATCATCCTGGTTGGCAACAATTTCAATATGGTCAACTACAGTTCCTGAACCAACACCACCAAGGGTTAATCCGTTAATTTCGTTGTCTGCGCCAATGGTGATTCCACCGTGTCTGATAGAAATATATTTATAAACACCTGAATTGTCGTTTGCAATATTTCCTCCAAATTGTCCAAATGAATCTGTTGCAGGAATTCCTTCTATTTGTTTTGTGGCAACATCACCGCCTACAGAGATAGGAGCTTTACCCAAAACAATTAGGCCACCCCAGGTACCGTTGTCGGCAATGGTTAAGTTTGTACCGGCTTTTTGCCCGATTTGGATATTGTCCAATACCGATGTAAAAATAATTGGTTTGGCAGCAGTACCTTCAGCGATTAGTTTTCCGCCTTGGTCAACTACCAACGCAGAGGCCAATGAGCCTTGTCCTTCAGCGCCTTTAACAATTGTTCCTGCTTCAATGGTTAATGTAACTCCTTCATCAACAACAACTTTTCCGCTTAAAATATAAATTTTGTCAGCAGTCCAAGTTTCATTTGCTTTAATAATTCCGGCTTTCGTCACTACCGTTACTATTTCTTCATCATCAACGATTAATGGTGAATCATTGTCACTTCCGCAGCTAGCGGCAAAATTTGAAATAAAAATCAGTACAACTAAGTAATAAAAAGTTTTCATAAGTAATAATTTAGTTAAATTTATTTGTTTAAATGTTGATGCAAAGAAATAGCGCCCGGTTAAACAAAAGGTTACTTAGAAGTTATAAAAAGATGATAAAAGGGTAAAGTTAATGTTAAGAAGAGCCCAATTAATTAACCATTGAAATATCAGTATTCAACTTCAAGGCTTTTAATTTTTGTGAAATGGAAATTGTATTTCCTGCAACAACGGCAACATCTCGCAATTCAATGGTTTCATAGCCCAAAAACTGAACTTCCAAAATATAATTCCCAGGTTTTAAATTGAAGGAAAAAGACCCGTCTAAATCTGAATTTGTTTCACAATCAGTGTTTTTAACGGTGATGGTTGCAAACGCCAATGGTTCATTATTGACTTCATTGTCCAAGACTACGCCTTCAATTTTTCCGTTTTTTGAAAAATCAGCAATGAGAGAACCAACTTCAAAAGACTGGCTGTATAAAAAAGTGCTTGTAAAAATCAAAAAAGCTGTAACCAATAATCGCATCGCGTTCCTATTTATTTTATGAACTACAAATTAAGGGTCGCAATGTTAATTAATGGTTAACCCCAGTTTACTGTTTTATAACCTAAACGTTAAGATTTTTTGGTAAATACCAATAAATACAGCCATTTATAGCTTTTTTTGGCGTTCCCTTCGGTCGGGCTTTCCGTTTCAATCTTTTTAGCAATGAAAAATTGCTAAAAAGGATTTTCGCTTCAATCCCTAACGCGAAATAAATACGATTTACGATTTTTGAATTACGATTTTGGACAAAATTCGTCAATCGTAAATCTAAAATTTCCTTTGCCCTTTGCGTTTAAATGCTGTTGTAAATTAACTTAACCAGATTCCCAAAAACAAGCCTTCAAAAAAATATAAATTATTAAGTATCTTGCACAAAATATTTTACCATGGGTATGAACTGGAGCCAACTATTATCGCTCAAGAGATTTGGAGACACAAAGATAAGACCGCGCAAAGATCAGGACGAAACCCGGTTGGGTTTTGAAGTGGATTACGACCGAATCATTTTTTCTGATTCTTTCAGAAGTTTGCAGGATAAAACGCAAGTGGTGCCGCTTTCAAAAACCGATTTTGTGCATACAAGGCTCACCCACAGTTTGGAAGTAAGCGTTGTGGCGCGTTCTTTAGGCAGAAGAGTTGGAGAACAGGTGCTTAAAAATCACCCTGAATTGGCAGAACAAGGCTATACAATGAACGATTTTGGTGCCATTGTGGCCACAGCTGCTTTGGCGCACGATATTGGAAATCCGCCTTTTGGACACAGCGGCGAAAAAGCCATCGGAGAATATTTTAAACATGGAAACGGACAACAATATGAAGCGCATCTTACCAAAAAACAATGGCAAGATTTGGTGGATTTTGAAGGAAACGCAAATGGTTTCAGAATTTTAACGGAAAGCAAAGCCGGAATGGAAGGCGGATTGCGATTGTCTTACGCCACGTTGGGAACTTTTATAAAATATCCAAAAGAGTCGCTGCCAAAAAAACCAACAACGCATGTCGCCGATAAAAAATATGGCATTTTTCAGTCGGAAGTTCCTTGTTTTGAAGATGTCGCCCAGGAATTAGGACTCGCCTCAAAAAACGAAAATTCGAGTTATCACAGGCATCCTTTGGCTTATTTGGTTGAAGCCGCCGACGATATTTGTTATACGATCATCGATTTTGAAGACGGCATCAATTTAGGATTGATTGAGGAAGATTTTGCGCTTGAATATTTGATAAAATTGGTAAAAAACACCATTGACACCAAAAAATACCATCAGCTGCAATTCAAAAAAGATCGTTTAAGTTACCTGCGCGCTTTGGCTATCGGAAATTTGATTAATGAGGCTGCCAACGTTTTTTTAAAGCAGGAAGATGCTATTTTAAAAGGGGAATACCAATACTCTTTATTGGATAAATGTATTTATGAAGCGCAAATAAATGACATCATTAAATTGAGCGTTGAGAAAATATATAAAAGCCGGGAAGTGATTGAAAAAGAGTTGGTCGGCTATAACGTTATTGCCACATTACTGGATGTTTTTGTTTCGGCAAGCAACCGGAAATATGAAAATTCCCTGACAAATTATGATAAACTGATTTTGAACTTATTGCCGGAAAGTTTGCAAGAACCAAAAGAGAATCTGTATTTAAGAATTTTATCCATTTGCGGTTATGTGGCAAGTTTAACAGATGGTTATGCGCTGGAATTGTTCAAAAAATTAAA
>JAWOHJ010000135.1:0-12150 GCA_046485225.1 Lutibacter sp.
TTACCGAAAATTTATTATGGTAGTAACCGCTATGGGCGCTTTACTCATATTATTTAGATAATTTTAAATATTTATTTATGGAAGAACATTTTTTTCAGTGTCCGTATTGTTGGGAAGAAATATCTATGTTATTTGATACTTCAGTTAGAAATCAAACCTATATAGAAGATTGCGAGATTTGTTGCAATCCCATCGAAATAAATCCCATATTTGAAAACGGTGAATTGATTGCTTTAAATATTAAAAGCGAAGAAGAACAGTAATTTTATTTTGATGAAATGGCTTGTTTTAATTGAGAAACAGTTTGCATACCCGATTGTCTCCAAATTTGTTTTCCTTGTCTAAAAACCATAAAAGTAGGAACGCCGCGCACTTGATATTTCGCCGCCAATGCAGGATTGGTGTCCACATTTATTTTTATAATACTGATGGAATCTTTTAATTCCGCTTTTAATTGTTTCAAAACAGGGGCCATGCTTTTACAAGGTCCACACCAATCTGCGTAAAAATCAATTAAAACAGGAATATTTTGATTTATGATATCGTCGAATGATTTTTTCATGTTGTTTTTTTAATCTTTCTTAAAGTTACAAAAACACCAATAAATTATGAACAAATTAATCAAAAAGTTTATTTCAGCATAAACGATATTAAGCCGATTTAAAACGTATTCTTTTAAAAATTTGTGGATTTCCAGACATTTTTAAATAAACAAGTATCAACAATGCCATTGTGCTGCAAATCAGAAATCCGATAAATAACGGCAGGGCAGTGGCTGTCACAAATTTCCCTATAAATGTACTGATGGGAACTGCCATCATGGTCGACAGAAAGCCTGTAATTGCAGCACCTATACCTGCAATATGGCCAATTGGCTCCATCGCCAAAGCCCTTAAATTCCCAAATAAAAATCCGATTGCAAAAAATTGCAATCCGAAGAAAGCAAGCAAAATATTAATACTTGGATTTTCGGTCCCCAGAAATAATAAAACATAAAGTAATGAAAAACTAAAAAACGAAATTAACGCGGCCGTCACCATTTTTTCCATACCATATTTTAAAACAAGTGAGGCGTTCAAAAAAGTGGCAGAACCAATAGCGATAGATAAACCAGCAAAAATATAGGGAAACTGTTCTTTTAAATCATATTGGGTTTGAAATATCTGTTGGGCCGTACTTAAATAAACCATAAATGAACCCGTAACAAAACCAGATATCATGGTGAAACCAATGGTTCTTTTCGATTTTGAAAGCTCTTTTAATCCATCAACAAAAATAGTACCTGAGAATTTTATACGATGCGCTTTTAATAAAGTTTCAGGTTGTCTTTTCCAAAACCAAAATGATACTAAAACACTAAATATCAGCTGAATATAAAATATCGCCTGCCAATTGTAATGATCTAACACAAATTTTCCCATCGCAGGAGCAATCACAGGCACTAAAAGAAACACCGAGGTAATAAACGACATTATTCTTGCCATATAGTCGCCGCTGTAAGTGTCCCGAACCATAGCAATACTGATGGTTCTTGGCGCTGAAAGTCCGATTCCCTGTAAAATGCGACCGGCGACCATCATTTCAAGACTATCTGAAAATACACAAATAAAGCTGGCAATAATAAACACGCCAAACCCCATAAATACAACCGGTTTTCGACCCAAACTATCTGATATCGGCCCAAAAAACAAAGGTCCAAGTCCAAGACCCAAAAATATCATGGTAATTAACAATTGATTGTCAACAGACTGTGTAATCCCAATTGATAATCCAATATAATCCAAAGCCGGCAATAGGGCGTCTATCGCCAATGCCACAATCGACATTAAAGAAGCCATTAGTGCTATAAACTCAAAAGGAGATGGATTATTTTTTTGCATTGGGCAAATGTACAGTAATTGTGTTTGGGGTAAAGCGCTTTATCATTGTAAAAAGTGATCATTCAATAAGAATTTGTAATTTGCATTATATAAAAGTATTTTTATGAACATTGAAACACTAAAGAATAGTATCAATGGCGTTGATATTTATATTTTAGATCAGATTTTAAAAGATTGCTATCAGCCGGGAGCAAAAATTTTAGATGCCGGTTGTGGTAATGGCAGAAATCTTAAATGGTTTTATGAAACTGGTTTTGAAATTCACGGAACAGAGATTGATCTGAAAAGATTGCAACAGTGTAAGGATTCCTATCCACAGCAAAAAAATAATTTCATTGAAGCTTTTGTAGAACAAATGCCCTATGAATCAAACAGCTTTGACCATTTGGTTTGCATTGCAGTATTGCATTTCGCTCATGATTTAGATCATTATTTTAGGATGTTTAATGAATTAATCAGAATATTAAAACCTCAGGGAAGTCTATTGATACGAACTGCATCTAATATTGGAATTGAAAATGATGTACAACATTTGGGTGATGGCATTTTTAAATTGCCTGATGGTTCAACGAGGTTTTTATTAACACTTAAAATTCTTGAAAAATTAGAAGCTGATAATCGTTTTGAATGGAAGGAAAACATAAAAACAACAATTGTACATGGTCAACGTGCAATGACAACTTTGGTTCTTCAAAAGGTATAGTATTAGGAGTGAGTTTCAATATAATCAAATACTCTATTTAACATAATATAAATTATAATACAAATATACAGTAATTGCTGAATAGCCGTATTTTAGGCTATTTACACATATTTGCAGGTATAGTGCCTTGAGGTCTATATCGTTAGCAATTATGTTAAAGGCAATTACGGCCGATTACTTATTATTCTTTGCGATATTCTGCACAATCCTCGATAAAAAATATTTTATGCGATTCTCAGCGAACAGCATTTGAGCATTTGAAATTAAAATATCATATCTATTATGGATTTGTTGACCATAATGAAGCATTTGTAAGCATCGCTCTTCTCGGTAGTTTTAGAACAGAAACAATCAATTCCGCAAAATCTTCTGATTGTAAAACTTTTTCAACATTTCCGTCTGTAATTCCTAATTCTATAGCCATATCAGTTGCAATGGTACTCGGAGTTAATACACAAACTCTAATATTATTTTTTCGCACCTCTTTCATTAATGATTCTGACATCCCAATAACGGCAAATTTTGAAGCGGAATATGCTGAAGTAGTCGCATTTCCATTTAAACCGGCAGTTGATGAAATATTGATGATATCTCCTGCGTTTTTTTCTATTAAATATGGAAGAACTTCTTTCGTAACATAATACATACCCATTACATTGGTTTGAATAATAGCGGTCCATTTACTTACCTCCATTTCATTAAGTGATCCAAATTCTGCAATTCCTGCATTGTTCACCAAAATATCTACAGATCCAAGTGTTGAAATTATATTTTTAATTCCTTGTTTAACTTCTTCGTAATTTCCAACATCAAATATTTCATATGTGGCATTCACTCCGATTGCTTTGAGTTCGGCAACAGTTTCTTTTAATATTTTTTCATTTCTGCCGGTTATGGCAACATCAATTCCTTTTTTTGCAAATGCAATCGCAGTCGCTTTTCCCAACCCTTTGCCCCCACCGGTTATAATTGCTTTTTTACCTTTTAATTTCATTTTATATATTTTTATTGATGCTAAATTAGCCGTTTTTTATCGCGTTTTATCAAATTTTACATATATTTTTGAAATTATCTTACTCGTTATTGCAGTTTAAAGCGATATCGGTTTAGTTTAAGCGAATAATCTCTTCTAATTTTTCGGGTTCAAGAATAGTAATTGTTTTGCCCATTGTTTTGATATATCCGCTCTCGCAGAAAGATTTTAAGGTAAGTATGACACTTTCTCTAGAGTAACCAATAATATCAGCAATTTCTATTCGTGACAAAAAGAGGGTTTTGTTTTTATTTGTATATCTGTAATATTCCATTAAAAACATGGCAACGGCACCATCAATGTTTTTAAAATCGAGGTTGATTAACCAAGAAATAGTATGTGATAAAGAATGGTTCAATTTTTTAGATAACTCTAATGCAAAAACAGGATTGGCAATGTACATTTTCTTTATAAAATCGGGAGGAATAACGAGTGTTTTGCATTCTGTTATAGCGTAAACACTGTAAGGGTAATTTTCGGCTGTAAAAATGTAGTCTAGGCCAATAATATCATGGGCATATAATAATTTAATAATCCTTTTTCGTCCCTTATTGGAATAAACAACTTTAGCTATTCCATCTAAAATAAAATAACAATTAACAGTGAAACTTCCTTGTTTGAAAAGAACTTCTGTTTCATCAAAAATCACTACAGCACAGTTTTTTTTTAGCAATTCCTTTTCCTCTGCTGATAAAGCATTGAATATTGCCATGTTGAGAAAGTCATTTTCCATCAGTAGTGATATTTACAACGTACAAAGGTAATATCATTAACTAAATTAAAAAAAATAATTCTGTTTTTTTTGTAGCATACTTGACGCGCCTATTTTATAACCTACTTGTTCTATAGGTTAATTTTGTAGAGGAAATTTTACAAAAATAAATATAATGAAAGCAACAAGAAAAGAGCATGATTTTTTAGGTGAATTAGACATTCCAAATGATTTATATTATGGTATTCAGACTTTTAGAGCCGCAGAAAATTTTAACATTACAGGACTTTCGATTTCGAAAGAACCCTTATTAATAAAAGCATTGGGTTTCGTTAAGAAAGCTGCTGCGTTGGCAAACAAAGATTGTGGTGTTTTAGACATAAAAATTGCCGATGCCATATGTTATGGTGCTGATCAGCTTATTGCCGGGAAATTTGATAAACAGTTTGTGAGTGACTTAATTCAAGGAGGAGCGGGAACATCGGTTAATATGAATGCAAATGAAGTAATCGCAAATATTGGCCTCGAATATTTAGGTCATAAAAAGGGAGAATATAATTTGTTACATCCAAACAATCACGTAAACTGTTCTCAATCTACTAATGATGCCTATCCTTCTGCTTTTAGAATAGCGCTTTACCTTAAAATGGAAAATTTCATTACTACTTTAAAAGGTTTGGAAATTGCTTTTGCTAAAAAAGGAGTTGAGTTTAAAAGTGTTTTGAAAATGGGACGTACACAAATGCAAGATGCAGTGCCTATGACATTAGGACAAGAATTTCATTCTTATTCAACTACTATAGGTGAAGATATTAAGCGATTAAAAGAGGCACAAAGTTTATTGTTAGAAATAAATATGGGTGCTTCAGCCATTGGAACAAAAGTGAATGTTCCAGAAGGCTATCCAGAAATTTGTGTTGATTATTTAGCAAAAGAGTCCGGTATTCCATTAACATTATCTCCTGATTTAATTGAAGCTACTGTTGATACAGGGGCTTATGTTCAAATTATGGGAACTCTAAAAAGAACCGCTGTTAAAGTCTCTAAAATTTGTAACGATTTACGTTTATTGAGTTCTGGACCAAGAACAGGATTTAATGAAATTAATTTACCAGCACGTCAACCAGGTTCTTCAATTATGCCAGGAAAAGTAAATCCTGTAATTCCTGAGGTTGTTAATCAAACTTGTTTTTATGTAATTGGTCAAGATTTAACAGTGACCATGGCTGCAGAAGCTGGGCAACTTCAATTAAATGTCATGGAGCCTGTAATTGCTTTTGCAATGTTTACATCATTTGATTATTTGGGAAATGCCATTGAAGGTTTGATAGAAAAATGTATTAATGGAATTACTGCAAATAAAGATCATTGTTTCGATATGGTAATGAACAGTATCGGAATTGTTACCCAATTAAACCCAATTCTTGGTTACGAAGAAAGTGCAAGTATTGCTGGAGAAGCGCTTAAAACCGGTAAAAGTATTCATCAAATTGTTGTTTCTGAACGTAAGTTGATTTCTCAGGTTAAATGGGATGAAATTTATTCATTAGAAAATTTAATTAATCCCAAGTACATAAATGCATAAATAATTAAGAATAATAAAAAATAAAAATAATAATAATTTAAAATCAATCAATTATGAATTCAAGTTTAATAAAAAAAGGAGTTTTAGTACTGTTTTTGTTTGTTTTCACATTACAAACACAGGCTCAGACCAAAAGTAATACGATTAAGGTGTTGCCAAGAGTTACTATTCTTGCAACTGGAGGTACAATTGCCGGCGCAGGAGAATCAGCAACAAAAGCAGCGTATACTGCAGGAAAAGTGCCTATTGATATTTTATTGAGTGCTGTTCCTCAAATTCACGAATTAGCTAAAGTTAAAGGAGAACAAATTGCTCAAATTGGTAGCCAAGATATGAGCGTTGAAGTTTGGTTGAAACTTTCAAAAAGAATCAATGAGATTTTTGAAGAAAATTCTGCAGATGGTATTGTGATTACTCATGGTACTGATACAATGGAAGAAACAGCTACTTTTCTTGATTTAACAGTGTTGTTTGGCAAACCAGTTGTTTTAGTTGGAGCCATGCGTGCTTCTACAGCAATGAGTCAAGATGGAAATAGTAACTTATTAGATGCCGTTATGGTTGCTGCCGATCCTAATAGCCAAGGAGTTGTTGTAGCAATGAATGGGTTGGTTTTTGATGCCAGAGATGTAACAAAAACAGTTACCACCAGCACCTCAACTTTTCAGTCTCGTAATTTTGGACCAATTGGTTTAATATATGATGGGAAAGTAAATTACTATTATGAATCATTGCGTAATCCAGTAAAAAAATTCGATGTAAGAAAAGCAACATCTTTACCTCAAGTTGAAATTATTTACGGATATGCCGATGCTAGTCCAGTAACAGTTGATGCCCTTTTGAATACAAACGTTAAAGGAATTGTATATGCTGGTATGGGAAATGGCAATTTTAATGCTGCCGTTGGTAAATCTCTTGAAAATGCTTCTAAAAAAGGGATTGTTGTTTGTCGTTCCAATAGAGCGGGATCAGGCAGAACTACATTGTATAATGAAGTAGATGATGCTGCACTCGGTTTTGTTGTTGGAGACGATCTAAATCCTCAAAAAGCTAGAATTTTACTCATGTTATCTTTAATGGAAACTAGTGATCGCGCTAAAATCCAAAATAACTTTTTTAAATATTAATAAAGAATTCTAAAAAAGGAGTCATAATAATAAAATGACTCCTTTTTTGAAAAATTCATTTTTGCTTGCATTTCAAAAATGATAATAAATTAAATTACTGAGCTTATGTTTTGGATTGAATTTACGGTTCTTTTAGTGATGATTCTTATTGGATCACGAATGAAAGGAATCGGTCTGGGTGTTATGGGAATTTTCGGATTGGTGATTTTCGTATTTGGTTTTCAAATGAAACCAAGCGAACCCCCTTTGGATGTAATGCTAATTATTATTGCCATTGTCACTACTGCCGCAACGCTTCAGGCCTCAGGCGGATTGGATTATTTGGTGAGTTTGGCAGAAAAAGTAATTAGAAATAACCCTTCAAACGTGACTTTCATTGCACCTTTTGCAACTTATGTTTTATGCTTATTTGCGGGAACGTCTCATATTGTATATTCCATATTGCCCATAATTTCTGAAGTTGCCACGAAAAAAAGAATTCGGCCAGAACGTCCATTAAGTGCATCAGTTATTGCATCTCATATAGCTTTGACTGGGAGTCCAATAAGTGCATGTACTGCTGCTCTTGTAGTGCTATTAGGTTATCCGGGAGCCCTTTTTGATGTTATGATGATTTCTATTCCGGCAGGTTTATTAGGAACATTGGCTGCGTGTTTTGTGGTTAGGAAAAAAGGTTTGGAATTAAACGAAGATCCCATTTTTTTAGAAAAAATGAAGGATCCTGCATTTGCAAAAAGTATTGATTCCGGTTCAGAAAGCAATGGAAATAAAATTAAAGCTGGAGCTAAAACTTCCGTTTTTATTTTTAGTATCGCAATTCTACTTATTGTGATTGCTGGAGCTTTTCCAGATTTATTGCCAAATTTTGGACCAGGAGAAGAAAACTTGGTTATTAAGGATAACGGAACCGTTTCAATGGTTACTGTCATTTGTTTGATCACATTATCTGCTTCTGCAGTCATGATGTTAATTACAAAAACAAGTGCGGTTGCAGTTACTCAAGTTAGTCTTTTTAGTTCAATGGCATCAGCAACAATATCTGTTTTTGGTGTGGTTTGGATGGCTTCAACTTTTATGCAAAATAATTCAGAAATTATCAAAAATTCTTTGGGAAGTGTTGTAAATACTTATCCATGGACTTTTGCCATAGCCTTATTTGTTTTAGGAATTATAATGTTTAGTCAGGCAGCTACTGTTAAGACTTTGATACCTCTGGGTATTGCTTTAGGATTATCTCCTTTAGTCTTAATAGCTTCCTTTCCAACCGTAAATAGTTTCTATGTATTACCGGGTTACCCAACATTATTGGCAGCCATCAATTTTGACAGGACAGGCAGCACAAAAATTGGGAAGTATGTTATAAATCACAGCTTTAACCTTCCTGGATTTGCCTCTACCATTGTTGCTGTCGCAGTAGGATTCCTATTGGGATTCCTAATCTTATAAATTATAAAAATTTAAATTTAAAAATGAAAAAATATTTTGTTTATTTAGTAGTTATTTTATTGCCGATTATTGCGGTTGCGCAAAACCAAGAAAATAAATCGGACTTAGAATACAAGTCCTTAATTCCTATAGCAAAACAATCTTTATTAAAAGATGTTGATGTTATTTTTAATACCCGTTTAGCATTTGACACCAAATTTGGAGAGGGAGATTATGAAGGTTCAAATTTTTCTGCCAATCAATTTCGATTGGAAGTGAAAGGTAAAATACATGAAAAAGTAAGTTTTAGATTTCGTGACAGATATACACGGGCGCATAATGTTGGAAACCTGGACAATATGAGCAGATCAACCGATTTAGCTTACTTAGTTTTCGCACTTTCACCACAAACTAATCTTACAGTTGGTAAGCAATCTGCCGATTGGGGCGGAATGGAATTAGACTTTAATCCGATTGATATTTTGGAATATAATGACCTTATAGAATATGCAGACAACTATTTGGTTGGTGCTGGTCTTTCCCATACTTTGAAAGATGGAAATAACAAATTTGGGCTTCAAACACTAAATACCAGAACGAAAACTTTAGAAGCTCAATATGATGGGTATGATATTTCTGATCTAGAAGCTGCGAAAGCGCCTTTGGCGTTTGTTACTTCTTGGAGAGGAAGCTTGTTTGGAGGAAAAATAGAAACAGCTTACAGTTACAGCTACTTTACGGAAGCAAAAAACAAAGCAATGAACTATTTTGTATTAGGTAATAAGTTCAAGTCAAATAACTTTACACTTATGTATGATTTTCAATATAGTCTCGAAGATATTGATAATAAAGGAATTGCGACAGATATAATTACCTCAGGGTTTCAAGCTCCAGCAAAAGATGTTAAATATGTTGAACATTGGTTGAGAGCAGAATATCAAATTCAGCCTAGCGTTAACTTACTTTTAACAGTTATGACTAACAATACTTATAGTAAATTTGACGCTGATTCAACCGAAAAGTTGGTTACTTCTTATGGTTTAATTCCTACAGTTCAATATGCGCCTTTCAAAGATTTGAACTTAAAATTTTACGTTAGTTATGTAGCCAGAAAATATGACTACTCTGATTTTGCGAAAACTCAGTTTTCAGCTGCAGATAGAAATACAGGAAGATTAAGTATTGGTATTATTGCGCCATTATTGGTAATGTAGCCAAAATTAAACCCTTCAAATAAAAAACCGTCTCATTATTAAATTTTGAGACGGTTTTTGTTTGAAATAACTTTTCTTTATAAGAGATAGAAACTCAACTTTCTTTTACATTGTATCGAGAAAAAATTACCCTATTTTTGCATTCTAAATATAATCCCATGAAAAAACAAATCCTATTTATCATAATCATGATTTTGATAATTGATTTAAATGCGCAAACGTCAGAAGTTAAATTATATAATCCGGAAGCTGATGCTAAAACGGATCTTCAAAACATCGTTAAAAAAGCAAATACAGAAGGAAAACACGTATTGCTGCAAATTGGCGGAAACTGGTGCAGCTGGTGTGTAAAATTTAATAAAAAAGCAACAGAAAACGACACGTTAAAAAGTGTTTTAACGGAGAAATATATCACCTATCACCTAAATTATTCTAAAGAAAACTGGAACGAAGATTTATTGGCCGACTTTGGTTATCCGCAACGCTTTGGTTTTCCGGTTTTTGTGATTCTGGATGGTAAAGGAAACAAGTTACATACCCAAAATAGCGTTTATTTAGAGGAAAATAAAGGCTATTCAACCAAAGAAGTGTTGGAATTTTTTAACAGCTGGTCCCCTACTGCTTTAGACCCAAAAAGTTATCCTTCCAAAGTAAGGAATTAAACAAAATTCATAATTGCTGATAATTAAACTTTCAGTCCTGTTTTATTTAAAAAAAATAGCTCCAAAAGGCGATATTTTTCATTTATGGCTTCTTTATGTTTTAAAATCAATTTAACAAATTTACAATCAAAATAATTTTTTATCCAACCTATAATGTGTGAATTATGCAAATATGGTGTAAAATTATGTAACGTAGATTTAGTCAAACTTAAGGATATTTACAATTGCATTATATTACAATAAATCATAATGAAATTCGTTATAAGTATTTGATAATAAGAACATTTACTGTGTTAACTACATATAAACTAAAAAACCAACATCATGGAAAAAGGAAATATTGAAATTAAAGAAGAAATTTTAAGAAAATTGGAAGACATTAAAAATACAACAGAAAGCTTGGTCGTAAAAGTTGGCCATCTTCAGGTAGATTTATTTAATTATCCTGATAAAGAACTTGAAAAATTTCTGGATACGCTAAACAAAGCCTTTTCAGAAAAGCACGTGTTAATAGCGGAAATTTGCAATACACATGAGCTTGAAGTTAATAAATTAAAATTGTAATACGTTTTAAATCAAATCGTAATCAAATATTTTAAGGGCTTGAAAAGTCTTAGTAAAACATAAAAATAGCGCCTTTCGGCGCTATTTTTCATGACTTTAATTATATTAAATGTATTCTTTTACAATTTAGCCTGCTCATAATCCAAATAGCCTTTTTTACCCGGTGTATAAAAGGTACTTTGGTCCCATTCAGTTAGTGCCAAATTATTTTCAAAACGTTCCGCCAAATCCGGATTTGAAATAAAGGGTTTTCCAAACGCTACCAAATCGGCTTCGCCACGCTCAATCACCGCATTTCCGGTTTTTTGTGTAAATCCTCCGTTAATCATTAAAGTTCCGTGATATAATGGCCTAAAATGTTTTGCGATTTCTTTAACGGCAAAAGGAACTTCAGAAACATCAGTAAACGGTTCTGATAAATGAACATAAGCCAACTGATAATCATTCAGTTTTTTAATGATATATTCAAAAGTTGGAATGGTTTCTTCATCAACCATCATTCCATGTAAATTGTGCATCGAAGGATTAAATCTTACGCCAATTTTTTGTTCCGGAATTTCATTTTTAACGGCCTCCAACACTTCAAAAAAGAATCTCGCCTTGTTTTCTGTGCTTCCGCCGTAATTATCGGTTCGTTGGTTTGAACAATTATTGAAAAACTGGTGAAACAGATAACCGTTTGAGGAATGGATTTCCACGCCATCAAAGCCGGCTTCAACTGCATTTTTTGCCGCTTGCTTAAAATCGTTGATGGTTGTTTTTATATCTTCCAAAGTCATTTCTTTTGGCGTTACCGTATCTTTAAATCCTTGTGGCGTAAATGATTTGCTTTTAGGATTGATGGCCGATGGCGCCAAAGGCAATTCGCCATCATGAAAATCAGGATGCGAAACCCTTCCCACATGCCACAATTGAATATAGATCTTACCTCCTTTTGCATGAACGCGTTCGGTGACTTTTTTCCATCCATCCACTTGCGCTTTTGTATAAATTCCGGGTGTATTTACATAACCAACAGCCATTTCAGAAACCTGTGCGCCTTCCGTGATAATCAATCCGGCTGAGGCTCGTTGCTCATAATAAGCGGCTTGCAACGCTTCCGTTGGTTTAAATTCCGGATTGTCGGCCCTGCTCCTGGTCATTGGTGCCATCACAATCCTGTTTTTTAATTCCAGTCCGTTTTTAGCGTATGGCTGCAACAATGCTTGTTTATTTTCCATAATTTATTGTAATTTTTTAGCTAAT
>JAWOHJ010000229.1:0-7061 GCA_046485225.1 Lutibacter sp.
TATTTGCCTATTATTTATAACTATTCTTAATAATGGGAGATACTATAGCAAGTTTACTGATTGGTGAAATAGGAATTATTCAAGATTTTTGCCTAGATGCTATTCCATTAAATCTTTTGGAAATGGGTTGTTTGCCCGGGAAGGAAGTGAGATTGTTACAAATAGCTCCTTTGAAAGATCCTTTATATATCAAAGTAAACGGAAGTCATTTAGCCATAAGAATAGAAACGGCAAAACAAATTAACATTACCAAGTTGCGCTAATGAAAAGCAATTCGCTTTTAAATATAGCCTTGGTTGGAAACCCCAATACAGGCAAAACTTCTTTATTCAACCAACTTACGGGATTAAATCAGAAAGTTGGAAATTACCCAGGAATTACCGTTGATAAAAAACAAGGGAAATGCAAAATTTCTGAACATTTAATAGCCGAAATAACCGATTTACCAGGAACCTACAGTATAAATCCGACCACTTTAGATGAAACCATTGTATTGGAAACCTTACTTAATGAAAACAATGGTTCGTTTCCCGATTTGGTTATTGTGGTTGCTGAGGTTGAAAATCTAAAACGAAACTTATTTCTATTTTCTCAAATAAAAGATTTACGATTTCCTTCCATATTGGTCATCAATATGTCGGATCAAATGATTCGAAAAGGAATTACTATTGATATTGATGCGTTAAAAAAGGAATTAAAATCTGAAATAGTTTTAATCAGTGCCCGAAAAAATTTAGGTATTGATGCCCTAAAAAGAGAAATTGAAAATTACAAAAATTGGAATACAGAACCCATTGCCAATATTTCAGACAAAATTGATGCTGTATTTTTTGATACCATAAAAACGACATTTCCTGAATTTTCTTTATATAAATCGTGGTTGCTAATTACGCAGCAAAAAAATTGCAATTTTTTATCAAGTGAACTGCATCAAAAAATAACGGCATTTAATCCCGATAGCGAAAAAATTAAAAAATATCAGCATAAAGAAACCATATACAGGTATCAAATTATCAATGAAATATTAAAGAAAACATATGTTGTTGATAAAAATGAAGCAACCGATTTACGTTCTAAACTCGACAGAATTTTAACCCATAAAATTTATGGATATATCATATTTTTTGGGATTTTGATGCTCATTTTTCAATCTATTTTTGAATGGGCAAGTTTGCCTATGGATTTGATAGACACTTTATTTGCCAATTTAAGTGAACTTGCCAAAACCAATTTGCCAAAAGGTGTGTTTACCAATTTAATTGCCGAAGGCGTTATTCCCGGTATTGGTGGCGTGGTTATTTTTATTCCGCAAATTGCCATTTTATTTTTGTTTATCGCAACCTTGGAAGAAACAGGTTATATGAGCAGAGTGGTGTTTTTAATGGATAAGATAATGCGCAAATTTGGTATGAGCGGCAAAAGCATTATCCCTTTAATTTCCGGAACAGCCTGTGCAATTCCCGCAATTATGGCCTCGCGAAATATCAGTGACTGGAAAGAACGATTGATCACCATATTGGTAGTTCCTTTTACAACCTGTTCGGCCCGTTTGCCGGTTTATGCCATTTTAATTGCTTTAATTATTCCCGACAAGCGTGTTTTTGGCATTTTTAACTTGCAGGGATTGACCTTGATGGGCTTGTATCTTTTAGGTTTTGCGGCAGCAATTTCCTCAGCAATTTTATTGCATAATGTGTTAAAAATAAAAACGAAAAGTTTGTTCGTTATAGAAATGCCCAACTATAAATTGCCATCTTTAAAAAATGTTTTTTATGATGTGGTTGAAAATACAAAGGCTTTTATTTTCGGTGCCGGTAAAATAATCTTGGCATTGTCTATCGTTTTGTGGTTTTTGGCTTCAAACGGATCTGATAAATTTAAAAATGCTGCTGAATTCGTAACCACACAAGAATCCGCCAATAACTTGCCTGACGAAACGCTTAGCAAAAAAATAGCTTCTTACAGATTGGAACACTCCTATATCGGCACTATGGGAAAAGTCATTGAACCCGTTATTAAACCAATGGGCTATGACTGGAAAATAGGAATTGCTTTAATAAGTTCCTTTGCGGCGCGTGAAGTTTTTATTGGTGCTTTGGCAACTATTTACAATGTTGAAAGTGAAGGGGAAGGAACCGGAACCATAAAAGAACGAATGGCTGCGGAAGTTGATCCCGTCACCGGTGAAAAAAGATTTAATTTTGCCACAGGTATGTCTTTATTGCTTTTTTACGCCTTTGCCATGCAATGTATTGGAACATTGGCAATAGTAAAACGGGAAACCAAAAGCTGGAAATGGCCAATTTTACAACTTACGGGAATGGGCGCTTTGGCTTATATTGTTGCCGTAATCACCTTTAATATTTTAAGCTGATGCAGGATTATTTGGTTTATGTAGCTTTAGGACTTGCAGTCGCATTTTTGATTAAAAAATATTTTTTTAAGTCAAAAAAGAAAGGCAATTGCGATCCTGACTGCGGCAGTTGCCACTAGATTGTTGAGTAGATTAGGCGTTTAATTTTCTTTTCTCTTTTTTAATTTTAGACTTTTCTAACTTCGGACTTCCGTCTTCGGACTTTTAACTCAATCCCACATCCAAAGTCATCATCACCATAAATCCGCCAATAAACCCTAACGCAGCCACATCTGTATATTTGTCGCGTTGTGTTTCAGGGATTACTTCTTCAATCACCACAAATATCATGGCGCCAGCCGCAAAAGCCAACGCATAAGGTAAAATTGGCTGAAACGTCATCACCGCCCAAGCACCAATTACAGCCGCAATTGGCTCAACCATGGCAGATGATTGCCCATACATAAAACTTTTTAATTTACTTGCGCCTTGTCTTCTTATCGGCATAGAAACCGCAAATCCTTCCGGGAAGTTTTGCAGGCCAATTCCTATGGCAAGCGCAACCGCTCCGCCGATGGTTGCACCATCAAAACCGGCAGCAACACCGCCAAATAATACGCCAATGGCCAATCCTTCAGGAATGTTATGCAAGGTAATGGCAAGCACCAATAAAGTGGTTTTATGCAAAGGTGTTTTTACGCCTTCCTTTTCTGTTTCTTTAAAATTGACATGTAAATGAGGCAAAACTTTGTCCAAGCCAAACAAAAATAAGGCACCCAAACCAAAGCCCACAAGAGCTGGGATTACTTTTACAAATCCTTCTCCCGGACTCATCGCTATTCCCGGAGCCAGCAAGCTCCAAAAACTGGCCGCTACCATAACACCACCCGTAAATCCGAGCATTCCATCGAAAAGAGCGCGGTTCATCCCTTTAAATAAAAACACCAAGGATGCGCCCAAGGCAGTTAAGCCCCAGGTGAATAATGTGGCATACAATGCTGCCAAAACAGGATCAATACTTTCAAAATAGGTAATAACTTGTTCCATATTTATAATTTTTTTACGAATAAATTTTTTGAAATTTGATTGGATATAGAGATTGAACCAGTTGCAGTTTCAACAAGCATCGAATTGTCAAAAGGTTCTTTTGAAACCACTTTTAAGACACTCCCCAATTGAATTTGCAGTTTGTCTAAAAATTTTAAAAAGGGATCCGAAGAATCTTTAATGCCAATAACAACGCTTGATTCTCCATTTTCTAGGGAAGAAAGCATCATGTTTTTATGATGTTCAATATTGCCGTTCTTGTCGGGAATCGGATCTCCATGCGGATCGTGTGTTGGAAATTCCAAAAACGCTTCCAACTTATCAATCAAAGTTTCGGATTTGATATGCTCCAACTGTTCAGCCAATTCGTGGACTTCATCCCAATTGTAATCGAGTTTATTTACCAAGAATACTTCCCATAATCGGTGTTTTCTAACAATTTCCACGGCAATTTTTTTGCCAATTTCAGTCAAAGAAACACCCTGATATTTTTTATAATGAACCAAATCTTTGTCGGCCAGTTTTTGAATCATATCCGTAACAGAAGATGCTTTTGTATTCAATTCCTCCGAAATTAGCGTGGTGCTAACCTTGTTGGAATTGGCATATGCCAAGCTGTATATGGCTTTTAAGTAATTTTCTTCGGTTTGTGACAATAACATAAAATATACATTTAGGCAAATATAATAAAATATTTAGATTAGTCTAAATAATTATATAGATTTGTAAAAAATAAAAATGGTCATATCTAAAAATATAATATTGGTAAGTTTCTTAGTGTTAATACCAAAAGCTTTTTCGCAGGAAATAATTACTGATAGGCCAGATCAAACAGAATCTTCCGTGACCGTAGGAAAAAATAATTTTCAAATTGAAAGCGGTGTTTTATATCAAAAAATTGACAATTCGAACAGTTTTATTGGGCCTTCAACATTATTGCGTTATGGTATTACAAATGGAATTGAATTGCGTTTTGTGTCGCAATATGAAACCACTAAAATTGGACTGGATGTTGGCGATATTAAGTATTCAGGATTTAACGATTTGGAATTTGGCGCTAAAATTCAATTGTTTAAAAAGGAAGACGTAAGCACCGAAATGGCATTTTTATCGCACGTAATTATTCCAACAGCAGATGAAAATTTAACATCTAACCATGTTGGAGTTGTAAATAAATTGTCAATCTCTCACGCAATTACTGATAAAATTGGTTTGGGCTACAATATTGGATATGATTATGTTGGGCAACAAAGTTCACTTACTTATTCTTTTGCATTGGGTTTTCAACTTTCAAATTCAATAGGTTTTTATATTGAACCTTATGGGGAATGGGGTGAGTCAAATAATTATAAAAGCAATTTTGGTGTGGGATTTTCCTATTTGGTAAATGGCAATTTTCAATTGGACGCTTCCTATGGTGTTGGATTAAATAATAACATGCAGTATATATCAACTGGTTTTAGTTGGAGAATTCAGAATTTTTTGGCAAAAAAGAAAGCATAAATATGTATTTTTGGTTTAAATAATGAACTCATGAACATTGTAATTTACGGAACAGGCGGTGTTGGCGGTTATTTTGGTGTTCGTTTGGCGCAAGCCGGAAATGCCGTTACCTTTATTGCCCGCGGAAAACATTTGGAAGCCATTCAAAAAAATGGTTTGCAGCTGATAAGTCCAAAAGGAGTTTATTTGGTGTATCCTGCAAACGCAACAGCGAATATCGCTGAGGTTACCGATATCGATTTGATTTTGGTTTGCGTAAAAACCTGGCAGTTAGAAGCCGCAGCCAAAGAAATTAATCAGGTTTTAAGTGAAAAAACGATGGTTATTTCGTTGCTGAACGGCGTAAATAATACAGAAGTTTTGGGAGCGGTTATCGATAAAAAACATTTATTGGGCGGATTGTGTAAAGTGGTGAGTAAAATTGAAGATTTTGGCGTCATCAATCATATTTCTTTTGAACCCACCATTGTGTTTGGAGAGCTGGACAATGTGAAAACCGAAAGAGCGTTATTGCTGGAAAAACTATTTTTAAATGGTGGCATCACCACAAAATTGGCGGAGAATATTCAAGTGGAAATATGGTCCAAGTTTTTATTTATTTCAACAATCAGCGGCATTGGCGCTTTAACCAGAGCCACAGTTGGCGAAATAATGGACTCGCCGCAACTCAAAAAAATGATGCGCCAAATTGCTGATGAAATTGTGGCTGTAGCAAAGGCAAAAGGCATTTATTTATCGGAAATCCTTGTCGAAAAGCAATTTCAGATGATAGCATCCCAGCCTCACAACACAACATCTTCATTGCAACGCGATATGATGGAAGGAAAACCATCGGAATTGGAAGCGCAAACCGGCACCGTTGTAAAAATGGGAATTGAACTTGGAATTCCAACACCGGTTAACGATTTTATTTATTATTGTTTGCTTCCGCAGGAGAATAATGCGAGAAATCACCAAACTCAAAAGGCCCTCTAACCCCCGAAGGGGGAATTTAACAAAAGCTGAAAAGATCGAAGACGGTAATAAAAATCAATATTATTTAATAACAAGGCGGTTAAACCCTCTGGAGCCTTTGTCATTATACTTTTAGTTAATCCAATGTAAGTAAGGATTGAGGCATTTGTTTGAGCGCTTTTTTGCGCTTTTCAGCAAAAAATGCGAGTGCCGAAATACTTGTATTCTTGAGTACCAAATTAATAAAATGAAAATAACGAATAAAGCCTAACATTTGTTTTTACAAATGGAACGCCCACCAAAAAAGGCGGGCAGACCCAAAAAAAGATGGTTAACTTTAAAAACTATGGGCTAAATCACTAAATTTGTGCTTCCTTAAAAAAGATTACGATGTACAGAACGCATAAAAACGGAGAATTACGATTTGAAAATATAGGCCAGGAAGTTACTTTGGCTGGCTGGGTGCAAAAAACGCGCGATAAAGGATTTATGATTTGGGTTGATTTGCGCGACCGCTACGGCATTACACAACTGATTTTTGATGAAGATCGCACGCCAAAAGAAATGATGGAAAAAGCGAAAATGCTGGGCCGCGAATTTGTGATTCAGGTGAAAGGCGAAGTGATTGAACGTGTTTCCAAAAACGCCAATATGCCAACTGGAGACATTGAAATTTTGGTAAAGGAACTGACTATTTTGAACAAATCTTTGGTACCACCATTTACGATTGAAGACGAAACGGACGGCGGCGACGAGCTGCGGATGAAATATCGCTATTTGGATATTAGAAGAAATACCGTAAAAAATAACTTGATTTTCCGCAGTAAAGTGGCGATGGAAACCAGAAAATATTTATCCGGGGAAGGTTTTATTGAGGTGGAAACACCTTATTTAATCAAATCTACGCCAGAAGGTGCAAGAGATTTTGTGGTGCCAAGCCGTATGAATGCAGGGCAGTTTTATGCTTTGCCGCAATCGCCGCAAACTTTTAAGCAATTGCTGATGGTGGGCGGATTGGACAAGTATTTTCAGATTGTGAAATGTTTTAGGGACGAGGATTTGCGTGCCGACAGACAGCCTGAATTTACGCAAATTGACTGTGAAATGGCGTTTGTGGAACAGGAAGATATTTTGAATGCTTTTGAAGGATTGACGCGTCATTTGTTAAAAGAAGTGAATGGTGTTGATGTGGCCAAATTTCCAA
>JAWOHJ010000079.1:0-3212 GCA_046485225.1 Lutibacter sp.
ACCAGATAAACCCCAGGTAGAAGAGTCAGATTTGACATCACTGAAAATTGACGACTTACGGAAGTTGTGTAAAGAGAAAGGAATTAAATGGCGCAATGCACGCGGTACAGGTAAACACTTAACCAAAGGCGAAATGTTAGCCGTGTTGAACGAGATTACAGTCTGACTCAGAATCCCCGGTTTTTCAAGAAACCGGGGTCGCAAAACACATTTTCCCAGCCCATAGAGGTAGAATTACAGTGACAAGCACCTTCAATTAAACTCTTTTATGACGAAATCGGCAGTCTTGACTACGTTTATTGTTTTTTCAATTGTTCTAAATAAACGGCAAGGATGGTTAAGTAGGATAACCGTTCCATCGCAACTTCTTCCGCATGGCAAGGGCCTGCAATTACACCTATATTTTTAAGCGGAATTTTAAAGAATTTATGAAAGTGCTCACCAACTATCAATCCGCTTTCGGGAACAATTCCTTTGATGGCTGAAAATGCAATTTTTGAAGAGAGGCTTTGCGTTATTTTATCCAGTTCTTCTTTCAAAAAAGCAGAAGGAATTGCAAAAATTAAAATATCGCCATAGCGCACCAAATCGTTAATTTCGTTGGATAAATACAGTTTTTTTACATCAAGCGCTGCAGAACTCAGGTAATTTGGATTGTGTTCATTTTCCTTAATGTAATCAATGGCAGTTTGATTTCGCATATACCAACCAACCTGATCCATGTTTTCACACAACATTTTCACAATGGCTGTTGCCCAACTTCCGCCGCCAAAAACGGCAATTTTAGGGTTTGTACTCATTTTTTAAACCTATTTAGAGACCAAAAGTAAAAAAAACTTACTTAACTGTGCGCCAAAAATTGTGAAACTAACATTTTTGAACACGCTTCAATTAATTTGTTGGTATAAATGATTAGTTTCGTATTTTAATTTTATCCCAGCCATTTCCGAAGGAAAGGGCGTTTGATTTAATTATTGGGGAAAAATATTTATTACCTTTAAACCCACTTTGAGCTTTGAACTTTGAGCATTTAACTTTTAATATTTAACTTTAGTTGAGCGGACTTAAACGATTTTTTAAAGACACCATCATCTACGGAATTGCTGCGGTTTTGCCGAGAGTGATTAACTTTTTGCTTGTTCGTGTGCATACCGATGCTTTGCCGGCCAGCGATTACGCCGAAAATACCAACTTTTATATTTGGATCGCTTTATTTACGGTGTTGTTAACCTTTGGCATGGAAACGGCATTTTTCAGATTTTATAAGTCCGAAGAGAAAAAAGATGTACTTATTGCCACTTCGTTTATCAGTGTATTTGTTGCCGCGTTATTGTTTGTGGTAATTGCTTTTTCGTTTTCCGACTTTTTTACCAATATTTTCGACTTCAGCCAAAATCCGATGCAGTTCAAGTTATTTATTGGCATCTTGGCGATAGATGCCATTTCCGTGGTTCCTTTTGCGTATTTGCGCGCCGCAAACCGACCTGTAAAATACGCTGCGATTAAGATGATCAATGTGGGAATCATCGTGGCCATCAACCTGATTTTTTTGAAGTTTATTCCCGAATTTAAAGCCAGTGGCAAAAACATTCCCGAATTTTTGAACACCTTATTTGAAAGTACTTCCATCGTTAATTTCATCTTTATCGCCAACCTTATTGGAAGCGCGGCTTCTTTACTATTGTTATTGCCATATTTGCTGAAATTCAAATGGAGTTTTAGTGGTGTGTTGTTTAAAAAAATGCTGAATTACAGCTGGCCAATTGCAGTTGCGGGTATCGCATATGTGATTAATGAAAACTTAGATAAAATTTTAATCGGGCATATGATTGATAAAGCGACTATGGGAATTTATTCGGCCTGTTACAAGCTGGCAATTTTTATGAATTTATACATTATGGCTTTTCGTTTGGGCGCGGAACCGTTCTTTTTTAACCATTCCGACCATAAAGATGCCCGCCAAACCTACGCCCGAATTTTAAACTATTTTATCATTGTTGGTGCCTTGGTTTTTGTGGGAATCGTTGTTTTTCTCGATGTTATCAAACAATTATTTATCAACCAGCAATATTGGGATGCCATTGTGATTGTTCCTATCGTTTTGTTGGCCAATTTATTTTTAGGCATCTACCACAACTTGTCAGTTTGGTATAAATTAACCGACAAAACACGTTATGGAATGCTGTTTTCCATTATTGGTGCCATCATTACCGTTGTAATCAACGTGGCATTAATACCCATAATTGGTTACATTGCATCGGCCTGGGCAACGCTTTTTGCTTATGGAAGTATGATGGTAATGTCTTATTTTATTGGCGATAAACAATACCCGGTTCCTTATAATTTGAAAAAATCGGGGAGTTATTTGTTGGTTTCCATCGTGTTTTCATTCATCTCATTTACCTATTTTAGGGAAAACTATGTTGTTTCCGTTTTGTTGGTCTTTGTCTTTGCAATGCTCATTTTTTGGAATGAAAAAAAGGAAATTTTAGCAATGATTAAAAGATAAATTCATCATTTAAAAAGTAAAAAATGAAGTACTATTTTACGATTATCTCAGCCATTTTGTTAACAAGCTCTGTTGTTTTTTCCCAAAATACTGCTGAAAAAAAATCGACAGCCGCTTCAAATGTTTCCTTGCTGAAAAAGGAATTTATCATTCCCAACCTCAATGCCATCAGCCATAAAGTCTGGATTTATTTACCGCCGAATTACGATAAATCTTCAAAAAAATATCCTGTGATTTATATGCACGATGCCCAAAATTTATTTGATGCAGCAACGTCTTATGCAGGTGAGTGGGAAGTTGATGAAACCTTAAATACATTGTTCGAAAAAACAGGAAAGGGATTTATTGTGGTGGGTATTGAAAATGGAGGCGGAGAACGTATCAACGAATATACGCCATGGGAAAATAAAAAATACGGCGGCGGAAAAGGTGCCGTTTATGTTGATTTTATTGCAAAAACGCTAAAACCTTATATTGATGAGAATTATCGAACCAAAAAACAACAGAAACACACCGGTTTAATAGGCAGTTCTTTGGGCGGATTGATTTCGTATTACGGCGGACTTGAATATCCCAAAACTTTAGGCGCCGAGCGGCACGTCGGCGATCATGCGCAGGCGGATCGATTCCTGCAGGCGCTCGACCAGTTCTTCCTTGGCGCTGGCTTCGTCTTTCACCTGGACTGGCTTGAAAGGCATGTCCC
>JAWOHJ010000087.1:0-6479 GCA_046485225.1 Lutibacter sp.
AAACGATCTAGACATCAATACCTTGCGTGCTTTGGAAGAAGGTTTGGAGAACTTTGCAGGCTGTGCGGTGATTATCAGTCACGACCGTTGGTTTTTAGACAGGGTTTGTACCCATAGTTTGGCTTTTGAAGAAAATTCTGAAGTTTATTATTTTGAAGGTTCTTTTACGGATTATGAAGAGAACAAGAAAAAACGTTTGGGTGGTGATTTAACGCCAAAAAGAATCAAGTTTAAAAAACTGATAAGATAAAAAATACCACATAAAATAAAAAAAGGCTGTCTGAAAATTAATTCTGGCAGCCTTTTTACTTTTAGGGGTTTTGCTATAGGTTTTTCACTTTTGGAAACAAAATATTGTTTTCTAAATGAATATGCTGGTATAAATCATTGGTAAATTCCTCCAATTTAAAGTAAAGCGCTTTAAAGGTATTGCAACCCCATTCCGGTGTTGTAAAATTATCGCTCAATTCTTGAATCTTCTTAACCAGATCGCCAACCTCTTCGTGTTCGTCTTCCAATAGCGAAATAGTTTTATCATCCAATTCAAAATGATGATTTTCGGTTTTGGCCTTGATAGCCGGAAATAATATGCCTTCTTCCTTAGCCATATGGGAAGTCAATTCACTGGAAATGTTTGAAAATAATGATGCAATTTCAATGGTTCTTGGTTCGTGCTGGCCGTGAACACTTGCAACTTTTTCGGCAAATTCACTGATAACACCCAAATTTTGTTTCACATAAGTATGGTGAACATACACAATATAATCGGCCAAAAATTCTGCGCTCCAATCTTTGAAGTTTAAATTCGGTGTATCATTTTTTGATTTGTTATTCAATAAATCATTGACAACATCATCAACATTGATATTCGCATTTTTACAGGCATTTTCAACTGTTTTTCCGCCGCCACAGCAAAAATCCAATTGATACTTTTTAAATACGGAAGCGGTGCTGATATCATCGCTAACAATTTCGGCGATTGTTCTATTTTTTAATTCAGACATATGTTTAATTTTTGACAAAGATAAGAAATTAATTAATAAAAGATAAATTAATCTTTTATTAATTAATCCAAAGGCAATCAATGGCATCTGTTAACATATGAAGCAATAAACCAATGGCGACAATTCTTGTTTTATTGAAGAAAAGTGCTGCAAAATATATTGCAATGGCATAATAGGAGTGAAGAATGTGAAAATTAATGCTACACCTGTTTGCACTAAAAATCGGCGTAGCCAACAGATGATCTAAATCTACCAACATGGTTAAAATTAAAATCAACCAAACTTTTTTCCAATTATCTCTGAAGAAATAGAAAGCGATTGCACCCGGAAGTAAAAAGTGCATTCCGTAATGGGTGATAAATCGAAGGATTTCCAAAACTAAAAATTAATTTTTTGGATTTCCAGATAATTAAGCGCGTTTGGACCTTCCATAAAAAGTAAATCCAAGATGCTTAAATTTGGAATAAATCCGTGATTTTCAGAAAAAACCTGAATGTAGGGATTGAGATTGTAAGTTATTTTGGGTTTGTCTTCGGCCAAAATTCTTAAATCCAATATGTTGGGTTCTTTCTCATATTCCGTTGTTTTTTTCGTCGGAATTTCAAGTTGCAAGGCATCCATGATAATTTTGTGCGCCAAAAAATTCAGATCCAATAAAAAATGAATTTTTTTTTCAAAAACCGGTAATAAATCATCGATATAAAACTCGTAATAAGGCGATGAGCTGTAGGCTGTTTTTAAGGTTTTCAACTGTTGCTTGTGCCAATCATCCTTATAATCAATTTTTACGTCTTTCGTTTTTTGCTTAATTTCTTTGGTATGTTGAACAGGAACATTTAACAACTGTTTTCCTTGCGCAGTATAAATATAGCACCTGTTTCTGTAGGTTTGTTTCTGAAAATTATCTTCTGTTTCAAAAATAATTTCATCAGCATTTGCAATGGCAATATATTGCAGAATAGGAGAAAAATAAGTTGGCTGCAATAAAATCATCTATTTATTCGGCTTTTTTACGCTTTCTGAAAAAGCCAAAAGCATACCATAAAGCAAGTGCCCCTAAGAAATAATACAAGTATGAAACTGGTTTTCCGCTGCCGTGAACCGTTGTGAAAACGCGTTCCCATCTAATTTTTTGGGCAATTCCCTCGCCATTGCTATCCCAGCTAAACCAAATAAACACAGGTTTACCAACCACGTGATCAAAAGGTACATAACCCCAAGAACGGGCATCTTCAGAATTATGTCGGTTATCGCCCATCATCCAATAATAATCTTGCTTAAAGGTATATGAGGTAGCCAATTTTCCGTTGATGAAAATTTCGTTTCCGCTGGTTGTTAAATTATTGTTTTCGTAAACTTCAATAATTCTTTTGTAAAAAGGTAACGATTTGGCGTTTAATTCAACAGTTTTTCCTGCTTCTGGAATGTAAATAGGTCCGAAATTATCAATCGACCATGCATATTCGCTGTTATGTGGAAAAATGGATTCTTCATATTCTCCTTTGGGTGAAAGTAACTTGGTCACCCTTTTTACCAATGGATTTGATTTTAATATACCCGCATTTTCATCTGTTAGGTTCAATAAATAGTGATCTCCGTAAAAACCGCCTTCTGTAACATTGTATCTTTTTAATACAGCTGCAGAAAGTTGTTGTCCGTCAGTTTCCACTTTGTGCATATATTGGGTTAGCGCCCTGTCGGGAAGCACCGTTTTTTCGCCATTGATGTAAATATAACCTTCTTTAATTTCCAAAGAATCACCGGGAATACCCACACATCTTTTAACATAATTCGATTTTTTGTCAATGGGTTTGTTGATGTGAATGTTGGAATTATCCCTAAAAAACCGAACACTATCAACAGGCCAGTTAAAAACCACAATTTCGTTGCGTTTAATTTTTTCAAAACCAGGTATCCTGAAATAAGGTAAATGTGGTGTTTTTAAATAGGACTTCGCTTTCATTAACGGCAAAGAATCGTGTACCATCGGCGCAGCGATAACGGTCATTGGTGTTCTTGCGCCATAATGAAATTTACTCACAAATAAGAAGTCACCAACCAGCAACGATTTTTCCAAAGATGAAGTTGGGATGGTGTAAGGTTGCATAAAATAAGTATGCACTAATGTTGCGGCAATAATGGCAAATACAATGGAGCTCACCCATTCTCCTACTTCAGTCCGTGATTTTAAACTGCGTTCCGCCACATAATTAACATCGCCGATATAGTTTAAATAATATATGTAAAAACCGAGTGTAAAAACTGCCAAAACCGAATCAATGGTTTTGTATTTTCCAAAACTTCTTACGGTTTCAACCCAAATTACCGGGAACATCAATAAATTGATGATGGGAATAAATAATAAAATCACCCACCAGGTTGGTCTTTTTAATATTTTCAACAGCACAATGGCATTATAAACCGGTATGATTGCTTCCCAGGATTTTCTGCCGGCTTTTACATATAATTTCCAAGTTCCTGCAAAGTGAATTACCTGAACAATCAAGAAAAATATAAACCATTGTATCATTGTCATAATTAAATTTTTTTAATGTTATTTAAGCCCCAAAACGTCTTTCATGGTAAAAACACCTGTTTTTCCCACCAGCCATTCCGCGGCAATTACTGCGCCTAAAGCAAAACCGTCTCTGCTATGAGCGGTGTGTTTAATTTCTAAAGTATCAACAGTCGATTTATAGGTAACGGTATGTGTTCCGGGAACCTCATCCAAACGTTTTGCTGTTATTGGTATTACATTTTCGTTTGTTGTTACATTTAAAGCCCAACTTTCTTTATCAGAATTTTCAATAATTCCTTCGGCCAGGGTAATTGCCGTGCCGCTTGGGGCATCTAATTTTTTGGTATGATGAATTTCTTCTATTGAAATAGCATACTGCTCTAAATTACGCATCATTTTTGCCAAATGTGCATTTAATTCAAAAAAGATATTGACGCCTAAGCTAAAATTTGAAGCATAAATAAAAGCGCCATTATTTTGTTTGCAAAGTTGTGTTGCTTCAGGCAACTTAGCTAACCAGCCTGTGGTGCCGCTGATTACGGGAACCTTGTTGTTTAAACAGTTTGAAATATTTTTGAAAGCTGCTGCAGGAATACTGAAATCGATAGCAACATCTGCAATTGAAATATCGTAATCTGCACTGTTTTCATCAATTTTTAAAACGATTTCATGACCTCTATGCAATGCAATTTGTTCAATTGTTTTGCCCATTTTGCCATATCCCAATAAAGCTATTTTCATTTATTAAAAATTAAAATTAACCGATGCGCCGACAATTGATTTGTTGTTGATGTCATTGCGAATTATTTGTGGAGTAACGGATAAATTGCTGTCAACATTGTGTTGCAATAAATGCGCATTGACGCTGGCTTCAACAATTTGCAAAATATACAAACCCGCGGTAACAAGCAGCGACAAATCCCTGTCTTTTTTATATGATTTTTGTGCGGAGATTAAAGCGTCTTTTGATAAAAAAATATTTCCGTTTAGCCCGTCAAATTCATCGGGCTTTTCGTTTAATCTTAATTTGTAGGCCGTTCTTGCCCTGTTGAAGTTGCTGTTATTTGTATGATAAAAATAAACGCCAGACCCCAACGCCCCATAAACAATAGGGATTTTCCAATACTTTTTGTTGAAAGCCTGTCCAAGTCCGGGTAAAACAGCGGAATAAAATGCTGCTCTTGCAGGTGAAAGAGGCTTAAAATAATCGCTGGACGGTTTTATGGTATCCGTAATTTGAATTTCAGTTTCTGCTTGCGCATAGCCATTAAATACCATTAAAATGGCAATTATAAAACAACTAAATAACTTTTTTTTAAGCACTTATTCCAATAATTTTTTTAATCGGTTAAAATCTTCTTCGGAATGAAATGGAATACTGATTTTCCCCTTGTCTTTTCCAGATAATTTGATGTCAATTTTATGTCCGAAGTAATTGCTGAAAGTTTTTAATCCGTCATTTACAAATGTTGGAAGTTTGGCTTCTTTAACAATTTTTTTAGGTTTTTTAACAACACCTTCTTTTAAATCTTTTACCAATTGTTCCGTTTGGCGAACTGATAATTTTAGTTCAATTATTTTTTCGTAAATGCTTAATTGGTCTTCGGAATTTTCAACATTTATCAATGCTCTTCCGTGACCCATCGACAAAAATCCGTCGCGCATTCCGGTTTGTATGATCGGATCCAATTTTAGCAATCGCAAATAATTGCTGATGGTGGAACGTTTTTTTCCAACCCGTTTGCTCATTTCTTCCTGCGTCAAATCAATTTCATCAATCAATCTTTGGTAGGTTAGGGCAACTTCTATTGGGTCTAAATCTTTTCGTTGTATATTTTCAACCAATGCCATTTCAAGCATTTCCTGGTCGTTTGCAAGTCTTATGTAGGCGGGTATTGTGGTGTTTCCAATTAATTTTGAAGCCCTGTATCTTCTTTCTCCTGATACCAGTTGAAATTTATTTCCTTCTAATTTTCTGATGGTAATTGGCTGAATAACGCCCAGTTCTTTAATGGAGCTCGCCAATTCACGCAAGGATTCTTCATTAAAATAACTTCTTGGCTGAAACGGGTTTACTTCAATTAAATCCAAATCAATTTCCAGGATACTGCCAACAAGTTTATCGGCATTTTTATCGTTTGCGGAGGTGATGTCGGAATTGTTCAATAAGGCGGACAATCCTCTTCCCATTGCTTGTTTTTTAATTGCTTTTGCCATCCTTGGTATGCAGTTTTAAAATTTCGTTGGCTAAGTTAATATAATTTACGGCACCAGTGCTGGTTGCGTCATAAGCGATAATGCTTTCGCCGTAACTTGGTGCCTCGCTCAATCGCACGTTTCTTTGAATAATGGTTTTGAAAACCATGCTTTGGAAATGTTTTTTCACTTCTTCCACCACTTGATTTGAAAGCCGTAAACGCGAATCATACATTGTCAATAACAACCCTTCAATATCCAAAGTGGTGTTGTGTATTTTTTGAACACTTTTGATGGTGTTTAGTAATTTTCCCAATCCTTCCAGCGCAAAATATTCGCATTGAATAGGAATAATCACTGAATCTGCGGCAACAAGAGAATTTAGGGTAATTAGTCCAAGTGAAGGCGCGCAATCTATTAAAATATAATCGTAATCATCTTTAATTTCTTTCAGCGCTTCCTTCAGCATATATTCCCGATTTTGCTTATCAACCAATTCTATTTCTATGGCCACCAAATCGATATGCGCAGGAATAATGTCAACATTTGGAGAATTTGAGGCAACAATTGCCTCTTTTGCAGTGATGGAATGTTCCAACAATTGATACGTTCCCAACTCAACTTCTTCAATGGCAATTCCAAGCCCTAATGAAGCATTTCCTTGCGGATCGGCATCAATTAACAACACTTTTTTTTCTAGAATACCCAATGCGGCGGCTAAATTAATAGTGGTTGTAGTTTTGCCAACACCTCCTTTTTGG